>DATLOE010000017.1 GCA_035536395.1 Candidatus Dormiibacterota bacterium | reverse complement strand
CCATTTTCTGAACTTCCGGGGTAAGGTTTAAGAGCCTCATGGTATTAGAAACAGTCGGCAGTGCCTGGCCGACTTTTGCCGCAATTTCACTAGGGGTCATATTGAACTCATCTACCAGCTTGCGATAAGCAGCAGCCGTCTCTATGGCGTTTAAATCAGCCCTCTGTAGGTTTTCAATTAAAGCCAGTTCCAATTTTTGCTGTTCATCAAAGCTGCGCACAATGGCCGGTACTTCGGCTAGACCAATTAATTTGGCTGCCCTCAAGCGCCGTTCACCGGCAATCAGTTCGTATCCATGGTCTGTCTTTGTAACCACCAGAGGCTGCAATATACCATGATGCCTGATGGAGTCTGCCAGGCCCTGCAAATCACTGGGCTTAAAATCCTGCCGGGGCTGGTGTGGATTGGGCACTACGTCCGTCACCGGAATTTGGGTAATCCTCTCGCTATCAGAACTGCCTGTGATATCGGTCGGTATTATGGCTTCAAAGCCTCTGCCTAAACCACGCTTTCTCATACAGCCGCCTTCTTATGCGCCGCTCGGGCGGTTACCTCTTTGGCCAGATTCTTATAACTGCGGGCGCCCTTACTCCACTTATCGAAATGGCCGATAGGGCGGCCGTAACTAGGTGCCTCAGCTAGCCTAACATTACGGGGAATAACGGTATCGAACACTGTACCGGGGAAATGGCGTTTAACCTCTTTATGCACCTGAGAGGAGAGTGCGGTGCGATTGTTCATAGTTAAAAGCACACCCAGAATATCCAGACTCGGGTTTAGTGCCTGGCGCACTCTCTGTACTGTTGCCAGCAGCTGGCTTAAGCCCTCGAGGGCGTAATATTCAGACTGCACCGGTATAATCAGCCAGTTAGCGGCTGTAAGGCCGTTAACGGTCAGAAGGCCGAGCGAAGGCGGGCAGTCGATAATAATATAGTCATAAGCCAGATCTGCCAAGCGCTCTTTGAGCCTATGCTCTCTCTGCGGCGAAGACACCAGCTCTATCTCGGCTGCGGCCAGTACCGAAGAAGCCGGCACCACTACCACCTTATGATATGCGGTTGTCAGCGCCACCTCATGCGGATGCAGCTGGTCGAGCAGCACATTATACATATCCCCTTCCAGCGCGTTTTTATCAATTCCAAAACCGCTAGTTGTGTTGCCTTGAGGGTCAAGATCGACCACCATTACCTTATTGCCCGCCTGAGCCAAAAAAGATGCCAAATTAATGGCAGTGGTGGTCTTTCCGACCCCCCCTTTCTGATTGGCAATTGCAATGACTTCGGCCACGGATACCTCTAATAATCGTATTTATCTTAGCATCAATCCGGTTACGCTCAAAGTCGGGCGGTACCTAAACCAGCTAATACGGTACCGGCTCGGCAATAGCCACTATTCTTTCGGTTTCCTGCTTATCACTGCAGGTGTAAATCGTAATGCGCTGCTTCAAAGACTGGTCTAATATACTCACTTCCCCGGCGCCAATTGTCTTTACTTCACTGACGGCATAAACATACCGCTTCCCCAGCCAGTCGATTACAATCGTATCTCCAGGCTCTAGCTTGCCCAGGTTATATAATGTCGAGGTATTAGGCGGAAGATACTTAAACCGGTGCCCCGCTAAGACAAAGTTGCCCCCTGGTGCCTCGCCTTTTTGATGCCAAACGCCTTCCTCCCGATCTAAAATACTAAGATCCGGCCCCTCCAGGATGGCAGATGAGACTTTGATTTTAGGAATAATGACTTTATTCACCGCCGTCACGGGTAGATTGTCGGGTTTAACCAGCTGAGCATTTGCGCTATCTTGCCGGTTCAGAGCCCGGCTGAGCTCATATTCAATGCCTGGCCAAAGCGGATAAATTATTAGAAACGCAGCCACTGCCATACCGGCTGCCGCCAAGCCCCTAGCCAGGCGCGTTTTATATCTAGGAGGTGGTGGCGCAAATACGGCCGACTTCCGCACTGGTCTGGGTGCTGGTGGCGGTTTGGGCTTATCTTCCTCTGCCAGATAGTAAGCCGTGGGCAGATTAGCCTGCGAATTAAGCGGACTTTTTTTACAAATCCCGCGCTCAGTGTCTAGTAGATAGACGTAGGAATCATCCGCCCATTTTTCGGTCGGATTAAACTTTAGAGGCTGAGCAACTTTGTCAGTTAAGCGATATTTAGCGCGAACCATAGTGCGGTTTTCGTCTAATTAGTACTGCTAAGGATATAGCAAATACCGTTAGACTGAAAGCGCTGATTAGGGTTGTTTCGTCACCTGTAGCGGCTAGAGATGTATCTGTAGTAGCTGGCGTAGCGGCTGGTGTAGTGGCTGCGGGAGTTTCGGCGGCGGCAGGAGTATCAGTAGCGGCCGGGGCTGGGGTGGTAGCAGCGGCGGTTTTAACTTCCATGGTAAAGGCCAGCGGCGCACTAGCGTTATCTGCCGCGTCACTAGCTACGATAGAAACTTTATACTGACCCTCAGCCAAATCGCTAGTTGGAGTAGTCGACCAGTTGCCGCTAGAATCGGCCACGGCGGACAGTTCGGGTCCATTCTGGATCGAAACCTTCACCCTGGAGCTCGGGTCGGCCTTTCCGACAAAGGTTGGCTTGCGGGTAGCAACTGTGACCGTATTGGAAGTATCACTCACACTGCTGCCTCCAAGAGACTGCAGAGAGGCAGCAGCCGGGGCTACTGTATCTACCATAAAGGCGACTGCCTTGGGGTCATTGCCAAACACTACCCACTGGCTAACCTGCTCGCCTTTGACCGTTCTTACCTGCCAGTGGTAAAAGCCGTCTTCTAGGTTCTCAACCGGGATATTAACAGTTATATCGCTGCCGGTAGCCTGAACCTCTTCCCCGACCGTAGTCGGTTCGCCTGTAAAATCAGTTCCTGATTTTCTTAACTCAAGCTGGGGAGTTAAGGTGCCCATATTGGCAGTGGTGGGAATAGTAAAGCTTAGGGTAAGTTTTTTCTGCTTGGTGGCCGCTCCGGCCTCAATGGCGCGGCTTGTATCTGCCTCGCTCTGCTTTAAGCCGGTCGGGTCTACCGGTTGAATTTCAGTCGGCACAACCGGCGCAGGCTGGTTCTGCAAATTCAGATAATACCAGACACCAGCGCCAATGGCCGCCAAAATAATAGCCGCCAGCAACACTAAAATACGGCCGCGACGAGGCGAAGCAGGCTTAGGGGTGACAGGTGGCGGAGGTGCCGGCTTAGGCTCGGGCTGAGCCTGGGCGGGTGCCTGATCGGGCTGTGCAGACATGGCAGTTACTGGAGCAGCTGCAGGTATGGGCGTACTGCCGCCAGCGCTTCCAAACACTGGAGCTGGCTGAGCTTTGGCCTGCTCTAGGTACGAGGCGGCGGGCAAGGGCTTCGCATTAGCTGAAGGTATGGGCGCGGCACCAGAAGTAAAGCTCGCAGGAACACCGCCGGCCGGCTCTGGAATATTAGACTGTATATTTGTACCTCCACCACGCAACAGATCCATCTTAGGATTGTTGGTCGGATTAACACCAGGTTGATCCACACTCACCCTTCTATATAAGTTGAATTCAGTATAGCGATAAACACAAGAGCTATGCAATAGCCTAAAGCAAAAAACCCGGCCTTAGCCGGGAAATTAGTTAACTTTTAGTAATACCAGTGATTTTTATCTTAGTGTATTTCTGACGGTGGCCGGTCAGCTTTTTAACCCGTTTTTTAGCTTTGAATTTAAGTATTTTGAGTTTTTCACCTTTGGTGTTCTCCACCACTTCGGCGCGAACCTTGGCTCCTTTTACCGCCGGAGCACCGACGGCAATACTTGCGCCATCGATCAGTAGTAGAGCTTCAAACTCTAGCTTTTTCTCGCCTTCTGGCAATAACTCAACCTCCAGAGTCTGGTCTGGTGCGACTAAATACTGTTTTCCGCCGGTTTGAATAACTGCTTGCATAATCTTGGTTAAATAACCTGAAAAGTGTAGCAATTATGCCTGTATCTGTAAACCCCTTGCATGAACTAGATGCCGAATTGGATCTTGCGGCGTCTAATCGCAACAGACTCCATCAGCCCGATAGCCGCCAGCGTTACGATCAAACTGGTGCCGCCATAAGAAACAAACGGCAGAGGAATACCTGTAACTGGCAGCAGGCCGACGTTCATACCAATATTAATAAAGATGTGGAATACCAGCATAGCAACCAAACCAACTGCCAAAAGCATGCCGAATCTGTCCTGCGAACGAGACGCTATTACTAAAGCCCTAAATAATAGAGCCAAAAACAGCAATAAAACCAACACTCCACCTACGAATCCCAGCTTTTCGCTCAATACGGCGAATATGAAGTCGGTGTGTTGCGAGGGCAGAAAGTTCAGCTGAGATTGACTGCCGGCATCCAAACCGCGCCCGAACAGCTGACCGCTACCGACCGCAATCGTGGATTGCACCACGTTGTAGCCCGTATGCAGTGGATCGGCAGTGGGGTTTAAAAACACCTCTAGTCTTGCGCGTTGGTACGGCTTAAGCAGCGGTATAAGAACAGGCATCATAGCCACCGCTAAGGCGGCTAACCCACCTAAATGCAGCAATCTTACCCTTGCCACAATTGCCATCACCAGCCAAATAAACCCAAACACTAGGGCTGTACCAAGGTCGGGCTGGACCAGTACCAGTATGGCTGGGACGGCTACATATGCCAGAGAAATCAGCACATATCGCACGTTATGCATACGGTCGTAGTGGCGGCTGAAGAACTTGGCCAGCACTATCACTAAAATCAGCTTGGCAACCTCAGATGGCTGGAACTGAAAAAATCCTAAGTCTATCCAGCGAGTAGCCCCAAGGGCTTCCCTGCCCACCAGTAAAACGGCTACTAGGCTAAGTATCATAAACCCATATAAAAAGGCTGTGAGCTTCGTCCAGCTACGGTAATCGAACCGAGCCACGACCAGTAGCACCCCAAGGCCTACAAGAGCAAATATGACTTGGTGCGAGGCATCGACTGGTGAGGCCAGGCTAAGAGCCTTGAAGGAGGTCGAGTAAATCACGATTAAACCGACGGCTGTCAAAAGTAGTGCTAGGCCGAACAGTATCCAATCGAAGTTTTTCCAGAAACGTGATCTCAGCATTGTTCAGCTATTATATGTCAGCTTGCGGCTTTTTGGAGGCTGATTGTAATTTCATCTCCGCCCAGCCGAACGTTTACGCTATCGCCAAAAGCCTCATACAGCACTTCCTCGGCCAAGGTTTCAGCTGCAATCAAATAGGAATGGGTATGAATAGCATTCGTAATTTCCTGGCTGTCAGACTTGAGACCGAGTTTAATACGATCGTCTACCGCCAGCCCCGCCTGCTTGCGGGCGTTCTGGATTTGCCTAATGATATCGCGGGCGGCGCCCTCCTGTTTCAGTTCCTGTGTCAGTTTGGTATCGATCTTGGCACTGACCGTCTTGGCTGTTTGCTGGGTAATTTTTTTCACGTTCAGCTCATCGGCCGCGATTTCAGTGAACCCGGCTGATAGCTTGGCTGGAGTTTTAATTACAGCCTGGCTCAAAGGCTGGCGAACTTTAACACCCGCCTCCGCTCTTTGGGCTAAGCCGATAACTACGGCCTCTCTAAGGCCCGCCATTTGAGCAATAACTTCCTTATCTGCCTTATCGTTCCTGCCTGCCTCTGGCCAGTCGGTTAAGTGTACAGATTTAGGCAAGTCCGTACCGGCTGTAAGCTCGCGGTACATCTTATCGGCAATAAATGGGCTCCAAGGCGCCAGTAGCTGACAGATACGTGTAAGAGCGTAATGCAAAGTCTCGTAAGCCGCCTTTTTATCTCCATCGTCCTCGCTCTTCCAAAACCGGCGGCGGCTGCGGCGCACATACCAATTAGAGAGATCATCGATTAGCGCCTGCAGCGGGCGTACCGCCCGGGCAATCTGATACCCATCGGCCTGCTTAGTGGTCTCGGCTATGGTTTGGTTTAGGCGAGCCACTAGCCACTTGTCTAGCACATTGGCGCTCTTAGGCTCGGCCAGCTTCTTGGGCGGTTTCCAGCCATCAATCTCGGCATAAGTAGAAAAGAAGCTGTAGACATTCCACAAACGCAGGAACACATTACGCTGCACGTCCTCTAAGAGCTCTTTAGAAAAGCGCACATCCTCACCGTTCACAGCTGGGCTGCTAATCATAAAAAACCGCAGCACATCGGCACCGGTAGTGGTAAACACTTCCTCAAGCGGCGGGTAGTTTTTTAAACGCTTACTCAGCTTCTGGCCATCGGCTGCTAGAATTAAGCCATTCACAATCACGTTCTTAAAAGCCGGTTTATCATACAGAGCCGCAGCCAGTACATGCAGCGTGTAAAACCAGCCCCGGGTCTGGTCTAGGCCCTCTGCAATGAAATCGGCCGGGTAAGACTCCTTAAAAAGTTTTTCGTTCTCAAACGGATAATGGTGCTGGGCGTATGGCATACTGCCTGACTCGAACCAACAATCGAGTACTTCTTCTATGCGCGTAGCCTCCTGCTTACACTCACCGCAATGAATCTTAACCTTATCAATAGCCGGGCGGTGCAGATCGCCCACTAGCTTAGAATCAACGGCTTTTTCCTTTAATTCCGCAATACTGCCAACGACCGTCACATGCCCGTCTGCGCATTTCCAGATTGGCAGAGGATTACCCCAGAATCGGTTACGCGAAATACTCCAATCCCGCGCGTCGGCCAGCCAATTGCCGAACCGGCCACCCCCTATATGCTCCGGTACCCATTTAATCTCTTTATTATTGCGAACCAACTGCTTAGTAATCTCGGTGACCTTCACCACCCAAGTCGAGATAGCAAAGTAGATTAAGGGGCTTTGGCAGCGCCAGCAAAACGGGTAGGTGTGGTTAAATGTCTCGGCTGCGAACAAGCTGCCTTTTTTGGTTAAATCGGCAATAATTTCATCATCAGCGTCCTTAAACCACGTCCCAGCAAACTGGCCCATATTTTTCGCCATCAGCCCGTCGGCGTCCACGCTTTCTATTAAAGGCAGGCCTTCCTTCATTCCCAGCTCAAGGTCGGTTTCGCCGTATCTAGGCGCCACATGCAGAATACCGCTGCCGTCATCTAGGCTGACGGAATCATCTTGGTATACGCGGTGAGCCCTCCCCTCTTCTTCTGCCGTAATCTCTGCAAAGTCATACAGTGATTTGTAGCGTTGGCCTACAAGCTTTGCACCCTTCCTGGTTTCTACTACTTTGTATTCCGACTTGCGCAGATCCAGCACCTCTAGCCGTTTTTTAGCCAGTATCAGCCTGGATTTGTCATGAGTCTCCACCGTCACATAATCGGCCCCTGCATCCACTGCTAGGGCCGCATTGGCCGGCAAAGTCCACGGGGTGGTCGTCCAGGCCAGTAGATATGTATTTGGCACGTCAGCTAGCTCAAACTTCACATATACACTCGGGTCGGGCACATTGTCTTTATAATTCTGGTTCACTTCAAAATTCGAGAGCGGTGTGGCGCAGCGGGGGCAATAAGGCATACTGCGGAAAGTTTCCTCCAGTAGCTGCTTTTTATTTAGCTCATTGATTACCCACCAGACGCTTTCCATATAATCGTCGTCTAGGGTTGAGTAGGCGTCGCTGCTATCGGCCCAGCGGCCCAGGCGCACAAAGAACTGTTCCCACTCCTGGCGGTATTTGAATACTGAACCTCGGCAGGCCTCAATGAATTTATCTACCCCATACTTATGAATCTCCCGTTTGCTCTTAAGGCCCAGCTCGCGCTCAATTTCATACTCTACCGGCAGGCCGTGAGTGTCCCAGCCGTTACGGCGCGGCACCAAGTACCCGCGCATCGTTTTATAGCGGGTAATAGAATCCTTAATAGTTACCGGCACCACATGGCCATAGTGCGGCAGACCGTTCGCAAACGGTGGGCCGTCATAGAAGCTAAACAGGGGTGCGCTGCTTCGTTGTTTTAGACTAGCGGCAAAAGTTTTTTCCTTATCCCAGACCTCTATCATCTCGGCTTCGAATTTAGGGAAATCAGCTGGTTGGGCCTTTTTCATTAATACTCCTTAATAAGAAACCTTATCCTGTAAATAAGCCGTTTACAAGACTAGCTATAAGCTGCAATAGCAAAAAAGCTACTATGGGCGAGAAATCTATCATATAAGTCTGGGGTAAAAGCTTACGGATCGGCGCCAGTACCGGTTCGGTAACATCAAATATAAACTGGCCTATCCCTGAGGTAGGCTGGGGCTGGATCCAGCTCATAAGTACACGTGCCAGCAGCAGAATGTTGAACACGGTCACAAACAGGTTTATGAAGTTGATTAGTACGGCTTCTAGCATTTAAATGTGTGCTAGGTAGCTAACTTCTTCTACTGTCGGCAGCGTACCCTGCCATTTCTGCACCAAACCACCGCCCTCACGAATCAAAAGTACCGCTGGGCGATCCATAGCATCGTACAACTCTGTCAGCCTGATCCCATCTTTGCTGTCAGCTTCAATTAATTCGGTTTCAACCTGGAATTTTCCTAGTTTTTCCTGAAATCTTTCGATATCAGAATAGGCTGGAGCTCCTTTGGTAAATAGTATCTTGGCAACCATTGCCATTAATTATAACAAAAAGAAAAAGGGCCGGGCCCGACACCCCATTTAAGGGATGCCGAAACCCGGCCCGCACTAGCCGCTAATAGTTGCTCAGCAGCCAGTGTTGTTGTGCCTAGAGGCACTTGTTGTATTCACCGCATCCGCCAAGGCGGATTTCGCAGTGAAGGCAGCCGTCCGCGAAGACGACTGTACCGCGGTGGCACTTGGGGCAGATCTCCGTCCCAAGCACCTTGCCATTCCCGCCTTCAGCAGGCGGGTCAGCAGCGGCATCCTCTAGCTCCGAGACGTCGGCATCGACATCGATGTACTTGCGCTCAAGCAGCTTAGAGAGACCGTCTGGTGCCGAAAGCACCTTTCTCTCCCCCAAGCCATACTGGGTGAACCCACCCAGACCCTTGAGCTGGTCGACGATGTCCTCAACTGCAACACCGCTGCGGAACAGCAGTGAGATCATCCGGCCCAGCGCTTCGGTATCAGCCGCCTTGTCGTTGCCGGCCTTACCGAAAGTGATGCGGGTGTCAAACGGGCGCCCGGGATGATCCGGATGCTCGGTAATAGTCACCTGCATCTTGCCAAAGGGCGTCATGACCGGGAAAACCCGGGCAGGCAGCCCCTCTTTTTCGGCTTGGCGCGGAATTGCCATTGGCCGAATGATAGGCCAGTGCTCTTCATCGACCACCTCTACCTCACCAGTCTTACTGGCCGATTTGGTAGAAAGCACCTCCAGCTGCCGGCTACCCTGCCGGTAGATGGTGATGCCCTTGCAGCCGAGCTCGTAAGCCAGCTTGTAGGCCGTCGAAACGTCCTCAGGCGTGGCCTCGTTCGGCATATTGATGGTCTTGGAGATCGAGTTATCGACGAACGCCTGCAGACTGGCCTGCATACGAACGTGGGCCTCGGCAGAAATGTCAGCAGCAACCACGAAGGCCTGCTTGACTGCCTCTGGAACCAACTCGATCTCTTGGCATGAGCCGTTCGGAGCTTCAGCCAGCTCTGCCAGAATCTGCTCGCGATCCTCATCTGAGACGCCATGGCGCCGCAGAGACTCCTCGAACAGACTGGACAGATATGGGAGCTCGATATTCTCCGCCTCTTGCATCATCGTACGGATGAAACGCAAGGCAAAGAACGGCTCGCACCCACTACCTTCACAGCCGGCTACATTGGAAATGGTGCCGGTCGGAGCGAAGGTGAACTGGCAGCAGTTACGGATTCCATGCTGGATGATACCCTGGGTTACCAGGTCCCAATCCAGCTCGGGCCGGCCGAAGTCGCGCTCAAACTGAACGAGCGGCTGCGGAGGCTGCCAGAGCTTATGGGTAAACGGCTCGCCCTGCTCCGTAATGCCGGCATACTCAGCACCCGGACCAAATTCCTTCAGCAAGTCAGGATCGTAGATTGAATCTTTGATCCAGTGGAATGGCCCGCGCTCCTCTGCACGCTCGATCGAAGTAAGCATGCAGTGGTAGCGGGCAAACTCCGTGACCTGCGCGGAGAACTCGCGTCCTTCCGGTGTGTTGTATCCCAAACCCACCTTGGCCAGAGCGTCAGCCAATCCCATCAGGCCCAAGCCGATTCGCCGCCCGCCTTCGGCCGCAGCCTCCAACTCAGGCACTTCCGGCACGTAGGCGTTGGCATCCACGACGTCATCCAGGAACTCGGTGGAAAGCACGACCGCCTCACGAAAACGCTCCCAATCGAACGTTCCGTCCCAATTGGCAAAATTGCCGATATGGATCGAACCGAGGCAGCAATTCTCGTACTCACCCAGCCACTGCTCCCCACAGGGGTTAGTGGCCTTCAACCGATAGCGCCTGGGGTTAGGGTTGTCCCGGTTGGCCCTGTCTATGAACAGGTTACCGGGGTCGCCCATAATCCAGGCCTTCTGGATGATCTCCTCGTAAAGTTCTCTGGCCTTGACGGTCTCGTAGACCTTGCCATCGAACTCGAGGTTGAAATCGGCGTCCTCCTCCACGCTCTGCATGAAGTCGTCCGTGATAGCCACGGACAGGTTGAACTCCTTGATCTTCCCCTCTTCGGTCTTGGCATTCATGAATGGCCGGATCTCAGGATGGCTGACCAGCATGACGCCCATGTTTGCACCGCGCCGGGTTCCGCCCTGAGCCATCTCGATGAAAGCAGCGTTGTAGACCCGCAGGAAACTCATTGCTCCCGAGGCCTTACCCATGCTGCGATACACCAAAGCGCCCTCTGGGCGGATGTCGTAGAGCGGAAAACCGTTCCCGCCACCCGTCTGCTGAATCAGCACAGCCACCTTCAGTGTTTCGTAAATGCTGTCACGCCGGCGACCGAGGTCATCGGCGATCGGCAGAACGAAACAGGCAGCCAGCTGACCCAGATTGGTACCGGCACCGGTCCAGGTCGGTGAATTGCCCAGGTAATCCAGGCGTGTCACCAAGGTCTGGAACTGCTTAGCCTTTTCCAGCCAAGCCTCCATGCCTGCCATCATCACCCGCTCGAAAGAGTTGGTGATGAGCTTGTTCCCCACCAACCAGTTGTACTTGCGTACCGCTGTACGGAAAGGAAACTCGACATGCTTGGGGTCGACTCGGCGCGCCTTGCTGGGCGATTTGGTGCCGAGCTTACGCTCACCAGCATAGAGAGCCTCAACCGCAGAGACGTTAATGGCTTTACGCCAAATCGCCTCCTGAGGCAGCTCGCTGGGGTTGCCATCTTCGTCTTTCCGGCTGTACCGGTTGTCGAAGATGGTTCGCTGGTTGTCGTCGAAGTCAGGTTCGGGGCTGGTCACCGCATAATCATCCGGGACCAACTCCGTAAATTGAGCGTGAAGACGTGCCATGACATTCTTTACACTTTGAGCCATTTTATTTCTCCTTCCTGCCGCGTGGGCAGACTGATTTCACAGTTGCCCATAGCAGCTAACAGGAGTGTTTGCTGAGATAGGACAATTGGGCACCCAAAGTACCCTCACTCTGAGTGTCCCATTGCCCAATCTCAGCCCAACTTTTCAAAGTCCCCCTAGCGGTTAGACGCTAGCCTTGCTTCACCCCTGCAAGGCCAACAGCCAACCTATTAGACTATTCGTTTCTTCAGCCGCTCAAGCTCAGCTTCGAACGATGCCACATCAGTAAAAGAGCGGTACACACTGGCAAAACGTACATAAGCCACATCATCTAGAGCCATCAGCTTATTCATAACGATTCCGCCCACCTGCTCGCTCGGCACTTCGGCTTCGCCCAGGGCCCGTACCTCGCGCTCAATCTGATCGATCACCTCCTCTACCAGCGCTATGGCTATGGGGCGCTTCTCGCAAGCCCTGTACATCCCCCCAGCTACTTTATCGCGGTCGTAAGGTTCTCTTCGGCCGTCCTTTTTAATAACCGAAAGCCTCGGTTTGTCCAAACGCTCATAAGTTGTGAAGCGGAAACCGCATTTTAAGCATTGGCGGCGGCGGCGAATAGAAGCACCATCCTCTAAATCGCGTGATTCTATAACCTTAGAATCCATATAATCACAATCGTGGCACTTCACTACACCCTCCTTTAGCATCTACGCTATATATAGCGTAAGCACTATCCACTATAGCGCTAGGCTTACCTTTTGCGCAAGTACTTTTTTATTACTCCTGAAACAAGTTATTCTTCCCTGCAGTTTTCCCCAACTAAAAAAGAGCCCTAAACGGGCTCTTAGTTTTTTATTAATTAACTTTACGGCGAATAAAGGCCGGAATGTCTAGGTCGTCCTCTTCCTCTACCCCATCCGGGCGGGTTGAGCTTTCAGCCTGGCTGGCTTTTTCGATCATAGCCTTAGCGGTTCCTGCGCCCTTTGCCTCAGATCGGCCCTTGGCTTCGCCTATCGGTTCAATCGAACCTACCTCCGGTGCAATCGGTTCGTCTAATATGGAGCTGGCCTCCTCGTCTTCGGCTTGAGGCTTTTCATCAATAAACGGACGGTTAAAGCTGGCGGAAGAGAAAAAAGATGGCCGCTCGGGCTTGGCCTCATCCTCCCCTTCGGCACCGGCCAGCACTGGGCGACGGAGTGGACGGCGACTGCCGTCAAAGCCGGTAGCCACAACCGTAATCTTAATTTCGTCATCCATAGTCTCATCCAAAACGGCGCCAAAGATAATATTGGCACTCGGATCCACGGCATCTGTAATAGCCTTAGCGGCCTCATCTATTTCGTGCATAGTCATATTACGGCCGCCCGTGACATTAAACAGTACGCCCTTGGCTCCCTCGATCGAAACTTCCAGCAGCGGCGAATCAATTGCTTGGCGGGCAGCTTCAATCGCTCGATTGTCACCTTTAGCCTTACCAATACCCATCAGCGCTGAGCCTGCATCCTGGATAATTGCTTTCACATCGGCAAAGTCGAGGTTAATTAGACCATGCACAGTAATCAGATCGGAAATACCCTGAACACCCTGGCGTAAGACCTCGTCTACCACCCTAAAGGCCTCAAGTAGTGATGTCTTACGATCAATCATCTGTAGTAAGCGGTCGTTAGGAATAGTAATTAAGGTGTCGACTGTATCTTTGAGCTCCTCAATTCCGTTATCGGCGTTCATGCGGCGGCGTTCACCTTCAAAGGCAAATGGCTTGGTTGCAATGCCGACTACTAGCGCTCCGATTTCGCGGGCGGCTTGGGCTACCAGAGGAGCAGCACCCGTACCGGTACCGCCTCCGGCACCAAGAGTAATAAATACCATATCGGCACCCTTCAGCATGTCTTTAATCTCACCGACAGATTCTTCAGCTGCCTTGCGGCCTACCTCGGGGTCGGCTCCGGCACCGAGGCCTCTAGTAGTCTGGCGACCAATATGAACTTTGGTTGGAGCATGCGAATGATGCAAGGCCTGAGCGTCAGTATTAATAGCTATAAACTCAATGCCTTTAACGCCAGCCGCTATCATTCTCTCCACGGCAGCGCAGCCACCACCGCCTATCCCGCAGACTTTTATGCGGGCAAATGTCTCCACTTCAGGTAAAACTTCAGCCATATATTATTGCTCCTTACCACAACTTAAGTATCAAAATTGATATGCTCACAGTTTAATAAAAGCGTTTTGTAAATGCAAATTATTTATTCAATTTTTTATACTGTATATTATTGAATACTTTTTTTATTCAATAATGGTTTCTTGTATAGGTAAGCGGCCTAGAGTCCTCGGCCGCTGTTATAAAAACAATGATTTTGTTATGGCAACAGGTTGCGAAGTGTCTTTTTAATCTTATCTACAGTCTGTCCGAGGCGTACGTTAGTGCGATCGCCGCCAGCCGAGTAGTGCATATTCTCAAGCATTAGACCAACCGGGGCTGCAAAACTAGGGTCATGAATTTTATCACTGATACCGCTTATTTGCTCCGGGCGCCCAATACTAGCAGGTAGTTCCAGAATCTCTTTGGCCAAATCATCTATGCCCGGCATCTTGGCCCCTCCGCCAGTGATCACTACGCCACCAGGTAGCATTCCAGAACGGCTGATTTTCTTGAGGTCATCCTTTACCATGTGCATAATTTCTTCCAGTCTGGCTCCTGTGATACGGTCTAGTTCTCTACGCGACACAACTGCCTCATCGCCATCCAGCTCCTCAATCCTGATTTTCTCAGTTGAACTGCTTTTAGCATGACGAGCCTTAACATATCCCAGTTTAATCTTTTCTGCGATATCAATGCTGGTTCTAAGGCCAATCGCCAGATCGTTGGTAATGTGCCCGGCGCCAAGTGGAAGAATATTTGTGTACAGCACCTCCCCCTCCTCATACACAGCTATACCGGTGGTACCCCCGCCGATATCAATAATTGCCGCCCCAATTTCGCGCTGTTTTTTAGATAGTACTGCACTCGCAGCTGCTACCGGAATCAGTACTTGGCCTTCAATATCTATACCGGCCTGATATATACACCTGTGCAGGTTCTTTAATGCAGGGGTGCCCCCGGTAATAATGTGAACATCAGCCTCTAACCTAACTCCGTTAATGCCTATGGGATCCTTAATGTTTAGCTGGCTATCTACCGAGTAAGATCGCGGAAATACCTGCAGAATCTCTCTGTTTGGAGGCAGGTGTACGGCTGAAGCCGCCTCCTGTACCCTTTGTATATCATCTTCGTTGATCTCATGCCCAACTGCAATCACTCCAGTAGAGTTGAGGCTCTCTATATGCGACCCATCTATACCAATAGTAGCCCGATCGATTTCGATTCCCGAAATCCTCTCTGCCTCATCCACCGCAGCCGTAATAGAAGAAACAGTCTCCTCTACATCAATAACCACTCCCTTGCGCAAACCGGCTGTGGGAGCTTGGCCGATCCCTATAATACTAGGTAAAGCCGATCCCTCTTCGAGTAGACCAACGATACAGCAGACTTTTGTTGTACCTATATCCAGACCTATAAAAGTTTCTTCGATTGGACGGGCAGCCACAGGCAGTTCCTTTCTTAGGTATTATAGTGCTTATACTTAAGAGTAAGCAAGACGGGTGGGTATTATTGCGTTAAAATTCGGTGTCCGTCAGCCGTTACGGCTACAGTGTGCTCGAATTGAGCCGTTAAGCTGCCATCGGCCGACGTATATGTCCAGCCATCTGGCTGCAGCACTATCTCTTTACTACCGAGACTTGCCATTGGCTCGATTGCGAGCGTCATACCCTCTTCCAGAACCATGCCAGTACCGGCCCGGCCGAAATTTGGTATGGGTGGCTCTTCATGAACCTCACGCCCTACTCCATGACCGCTCAGATCATGAATTACACTCAGACCATACTTGGTCAGCTCCGCTTGAATTGCAGCAGAAATATCACCTATCCTGTTGCCGGGTTTTACCTGCTTAATGCCGGCCACCAGAGCGCTTTTAGTGCCCTTAAGCAGATTCTGAGCCTCTGGGCTGATTTTACCAACCGCGACCGTTATAGCCGAGTCGGTTATTAAGCCTTTATATGTCACGCCCAGATCCAAGGTGACTATATCGCCCGCGCTAACTACCTTGCTACCAGGTATACCATGGACTATCTCGTTATTAATAGAAATACAGATAGAGGCTGGAAAGCTCTGGTAACCCAAGAATGCCGGCTTGGCTTTGAGCTTAATGATTTTTTCATGTGCCAGATCATTCAACTCTCCAGTTGTAATACCTGGCCGCACTGCTACTGCTAGTGCGCCCAGCACCTCGGCCAATATTCGACCACCCTGCCGCATGGCTTCAATCTCTTGGCTTGTCTTTTTGTGGTTAAAAGTCATAGGTGTTTCTTAATCTCGGCTGTAACTGCTTCGGGAGTCAGGGTGCCATCGATCTTGGCCAAAATACCTGCCTCACGGTAACCCTCGACAACGCGTGAAGTTGTATGGATATATTCCAGCCACTTGTGTTTAATAATCTCCTTCTCATCATCTGTACGATGCCGCTCCTCCAGGCGGTCTAGAGACACCTCCTTGGGTACTTCGATCAAAAAAACCTTGCTTAGATTAAGGCCAGATTGCTTTAAAATCACATTAAGCCACTCCTGCTCGGTACGGCGCCGGGGGAAGCCATCCAAGACAATCCCTTTATCTTTCGGCGCCTGCCTAATAGCATCTTCAACTAAATGCTCAACATCACTTGACCTCACTAAATCGCCTGCCTCCATCCGGTGTTTAATGTCTGGGTCGGTTGATGCGCGCAGCAGATCGCCACTAGAGATCAATGTCATTTTTAAGTGTTCAGCAAGAAGGTGGGCTTGGAGAGATTTACCGGCACCTGTCGGACCCAAAACCGCTATGACCCTCCTCACAGCCACTCTGCAAGATATGGGTAGAAGACGACTACTCCAATACCGGCAGCGCCGATAGCCGCTACCAGCACGGCACTGGCGGCGATATCTTTAACTACCTTTACCTGGTGGTTCTGCTCGGGATGCAGTAGGTCTAGCACTTTCTCTAGGGCGGTATTAACGATCTCAGCCAGAAAGACTATCACGATGCAGAAAAACAAGGCCGCCAGCTCATAATTGGTTACCTGAAGCCAAGCAGCAGCAATTAAAACCGCGATACCAGCAAGCAAGTGAATACGGGCATTACGCTCCTGGCGAACTACATGTACAATCCCTTGAAACGCGCTACTTAAACTAGATATAAATCTCTTCATTTCCACTCAAACTCACGATATTTAAGACCGGCTGCCTTAACCGCCTCAGATTGCAGACGACTCATGGACTCACGGCCGGCAGTGTCATTGTGATCATAACCCAGAACATGCAGTGCGCCATGCACAGCCAGCAATGCTAATTCTGATGTGAGGTCTATGCCATACTCCTTTGCCTGGCGGCGGGCGGTTTCTACGCTTATAATCACATCGCCCAACTCTTCAGTTGCCCCAGCCGGTGAATTTTCAATATAGCTAAAGCTTAGCACATCGGTAGATGCCCCGCGACCGTTATACTGCTTGTTTAAAACTGTCATTGCGGCATCATCCACGAACTTCAGATTAATATTTCCCTGCGTGGGAATCTTCAGTAAATCTTGCAGTCTTAGAACAGCCGTTTTGATTTTTTTGCAATGTGCGCGGGCGGGTAAGGCGCCGAAGAAATTGATAACAAGACCCTGCATTAAGACAGTCGCTGCCGCACAATCCGAGCTACAGTAGCTCCGTCGGCACTGCCGGCAGCTTTTTGCATTACTGAGCTGATTGCCGCACCTATTTGGCTAGCGTCCTTAACACCGGCCTCGGCTATAGCCTCATCAACCAGTTTTGCTATCTCTTCCTCGCTCAGCTGGGCTGGCAGATAGGTGCGAATAATATCTAATTCTTCTTTTTCGGTTTGAGCCAGCTCGGTGCGGCCGGCTTGTTCGTATGAACTAATCGATTCCTGGCGCTGCTTGGCCTCGCGGGCCAGGACCTTTATGGCATCTTCCTCCGCTAGCTCACGGCCAAGCTTAATCTGCTCGTTTTTAAGACTGTTTTTGAGCAAACGAAGAGCCGCTGTGCGAGCGATATCCCCACCCTTCATTGCGGCTGTAATGTCATTTTCTATTTGGTTAACTAAGCTCATTATTTTCCGAGGTACAACTTGGCTTTAGCATCCTTACGAGCCCGCTTACGCAGTGCAATCTCGCGCTGATCGCGCTTGCTAATTGGCTTTTCGTAGTAACGTTTGCGCCGGGCTATGCCCAAAACACCCGATTGCTGCACTTTCTTATTAAAGCGGCGAATCAGGTTTTCTAGAGACTCTTTTTCGTCTTTTCGGGTTACTTGTAGCAAGTAATTTTCCTTATCAGATATATAACCTACAAATAATACAGGGTTTTACCTGCCGGCTCAACCCTAATCTGCTAGTAGGTGCACATGGAGGTGGTCTATTTCCTGCCCGCCCAATCGGCCAACGTTAATTTGTACCCTATATCTACCCTTTAAGCCGTTGCTGGAGGCAACCTCCCTGACAGCTCGAATTAAACCCGATGCAATATGATCATGCTCCAGGTCATCCAGGGTATCAATATGCTCTTTTGGTATCACCAGTAAGTGTGTTTTGGCTTTGGGGTGAAGGTCACGGAAGGCCGCGAACTGCTCATTCTCCCAGACAAGATTCTTAGAATCTTCGGCAATAGCACAAAAAAGGCACTCACGCATCTTAAACCCTCTTATGCAGCTCTTTAATTACTCCGCCCACCGGAATCATTTCCTGAGCACCCGACCTCATATCGCGCAAAATCACTGTTTCTTCCTTAACTTCCTTCTGGCCGATAATAATTGCGTATGGCACTCCGGTCTTGTTGGCCTTTTCTAGTTGCCCGCCAATACTGTCTTTATCAACTGTACCGACTGTTCCAATGCCACTATCTAGCAACTGCTCAATTAAAGTGAACGCCTGCAGTCTAGCCGGCTCACCAAGGCTGGCCACAAAGACCTTCAGCTTGGGGCGGGTAGGCAACTGTATGCCTTTTTCTTCCAATTCCAATATCAGCCTCTCTATCCCCAAGCCAAAGCCGGCAGCTGCAACCGGCTTGCCACCCAGGGCTTCAGCCAAGCCGTCGAACCGCCCGCCGCCGCCCAAACTGCTCTGTGAGCCCTCACGTTCACCGTAAAACTCAAATACAGTTCGGTTGTAGTAGTCTAGCCCCCTAACCAACCTAGGGTTCAGTTCGTAGGTAATACCCAGAGTGTCTAAGTATTCCAGTACACCCGAAAAATGGTCTTGGCAGGGCTTGCACAGATAGTTTAGGGTCTGCGGAGCTTCATCGATTATTTTCTGGCAGCTTTTTTCTTTGCAATCCAAAATGCGCAGAGGATTGGTTTTTAGGCGCCCACGGCAGGTCTCGCATAAATCTTTCTTGTGTTCGTTAAAGTAATCTACCAATGCACGGCGGTATTTGGGGCGGCAGGTATTATCGCCAATACTGTTTATCTGCAGACTAAAGTTAGTCAGGTTCAGTTTTTTGTAGTAACGCAAAGCCAGAGAAATAATCTGGGCGTCCACACTTGGGGAGCTCTCGCCTAGCACTTCTACACCAACTTGGGTGAATTGGCGCTGGCGGCCGGCCTGCGGGCGGTCATAGCGAAACATTGGCCCTGCTACCTGCAGCCTGACTGGCTGCGGGCGGCTGCTCATTCCATGCTGAAGGTAGGCCCGCACCACGCCGGCAGTCGGCTCCGGGCGAAGCGCTAGTTCATTACCAGAGCGATCTGGCAGTACATACATCTCTTTATCAACAATGTCTGTTCCCGACCCCACGCTGCGAATAAAGACATTCTTATCTTCAGCAATCGGAACCTCGATCGGCTCGTATCCGGCATCGGCTGCCAGTTGCCTGAACAGATCGATTAAATAATTAAACTTAACCGCCACTTCGGGCAGAATGTCGGGCATACCACGCACGTTTTGAAACTGTTGTTTTGCCACTTAATTTACTCCGCAAACTTCTTGTAGGCTAGCATAGCCTAAGGCTATCCCGCAAGCTTGCCTTGGTCACTGTACGGCCACTAACACCAACTGTAATTGTGAGCGCTCATTGTATTGGTTCTTCTCTATAAAGAAGGTTATATTGACCAATTGGCCAGAGCGCAAATGGGCATACTTTTCGGCTTGGTTAAAGGCCAGGGCCTCGTAAATTGAGCCGCTTTTGCCAGTAATCCTTAGCTTCAGGTGCTCTTTCTTCTGGCCAATGACGGTCACATCTATTATCTTTGCACCATCAATACCTAGTACCGGCTGGGGGTTGCCGTGGCCATAGGGCTCGAGAGCCTGCAGGGCGTCGTATAGCTGCCAGTTTACCTCTGATATGTCTTCTAGCTGCAGGTCTGCCTCGCGGTTAGCTGGAGGCGGCAGAGTAGACTCCACCTGCCGATAATGAGCGGCTAGCAGCTGGCGCAAATCATTAATGCGGGCTGCCGGCAAGGTAAAGCCGGCGGCAAAATGGTGGCCACCCAGTTTTTCAAATATATCCTGTGCCGACTGCAGGCCGTCAATTAAATTGTAGCCGTTTGCGCTGCGGCCCGAACCTTTTGCCAAATCCCCTAGCACTTGCAGTATAAGGGTCGGTTTCTGCCACTTTTCGGCAAGCTTAGAAGCTACAATCCCCACCACACCATGCGACCAAGAGGGGTCGGCCAGCACTAGTATTGGGTCTTCGGAAAACTCCTGAGCGGCGGCATCGGCTTCAGCCGTAATGCGCGATTGCTCTATTCGCCTTTTGTGGTTCAACTCTTCCAGGCTATAAGCCAGCTTTTGGGCAAGTACAGGATCTTTGGTCGCGATTAAATCTAAACTATGCGCGGCATGCTCCAGGCGACCGGCAGCATTCAGGCGCGGGCCGATTACAAACCCTAAATGATACGGCCGAACATCTGTCAGTACTAAGCCGGCCGACTGGGCCAGGGCAACCAGCCCTACCCTTTTAGTCTTGCTTAAGACTAGTAGCCCGAATTTGGCCATTATGCGGTTTTCGCCTGTCAGCGGCATTACATCGCAAACGGTGCCTAGCGCTACCAGGTCGAGCAGCCACTTTTCCTGCCCCTCTGCAGGCTGACCTGTGGCTTGCTGCAGAGCTCTGGCCACAGCGAATGCCACGCCGACCCCGGCTAATTCCTTGTATGGGTATTTGTCCGATGGCTGGCGAGGGTTAACGACGGCAACGGCCTCCGGCACCACCTCTGGTACCTCATGATGATCGGTAATTATTACGTCCAACCCCTTTTTGTTTGCCCATGCGACCTCATCGGCAGATGTAATGCCGCAATCAACCGTTACCACCAAACTGGCGCCGCGTTTTTTAATAGCACCCAAGGCCTCGGTATTCAGCCCGTAGCCCTCCTCGTAGCGGTCCGGGATATAGGCAAAGGCGTCTATATTATTTGCCTCAAGCACTTCTAGTATCAGAGCTGTAGCTGCCACACCGTCTATATCGTAATCTCCGTAGACGGCCACGGTTTCAGACCGCTTTTTGGCCACAAGCAACCTGTCTATAGCCTTCTTCATATCCTTCATAAGGTAAGGATCTGCCAAGTTGCCTTCGTACTTAGGGTTGAGAAAAGCAGATATTGCTTCGTCTGATTCATATCCTCGTTTGGCCAACAAAGCACGTACTACCGGCGGCAATGATGCCGATAGATTTCCTATCTTACCAACACCTACAGCTTCCATTGCTTTTAGTATAACAGGTTTACTCGTGTATAAGAGAAAGTTAAGCGGATTTGCGCTTAGAGGCCTGAGACTTCAAAACAATACTTTGCAGCTCCCTATAGAGCGGAAACCTCGGATTTGCAAAGTACACCCGGGAGTTGGATTCTTTGGCCGACTTCACGAACCCCACGTGTTCTAGGCCTTTCAGCTCTCGCTGAACATTACCCGGATCCTCTTTGATCATTTTTGCCAAGCCCCGTACGTGCACCCGATAATCGGGGTATTTTGTGTAGACGGTGATTATTTTACGTCTGGTCTTGGAGGTTATAAATACTTCGAGCATTGTAGTAATTATTGCAACCTTCTGGCAACTCAACCTGTTAATAGCTTGTTTTTATAGTACTAAATAAGCGCCTCTGGCGCAAATAGTTTTTATGCTTAGCCTACTGAACAAAAAATGTATACAATGTCAGCCAGCTCGCTTAGCTCGCCAATTATTCCATGTTACTAATAGTGGCGAGGCGTTAAATATAGATGAGTAGGTACCGGCGGCAATGCCTATTAAAAGAGCCAACACGAACTGTTTAATAGACTGGCCGCCAAATAGGTATAGTGCCAGCAGGGTTAATAGCACAGTTACAGATGTATTTAGGGAGCGGGCCAGAGTTTCAATAATGCTCTGGTTTACTATATCTTCAAACGGCTTTCTCTCCCGGCGCAGGTTCTCCCTGATGCGGTCAAAGACTACGATCGTATCATGCACCGAAAAGCCGATGACGGTTAGAATAGCCGTCACAAACAAAACATCTATCTCTACCCCAAAGAATGCTCCCAGGAGGGAGAATATACCCAAAAGTAGCAGTGCGTCATGCAGAAGCGCCGCGATTGCCATAAATCCGAAGCTATAAGAACTGAGCGGCGGCGGGACATTCCTGAAAGCAAAGGCAATGTATAGCACGATAGCAACCGAAACCACCGCTATACTTACAAGAGCATTCCGGGTAAGATCGCGGCTAACTGTGGGCCCAACGGCTTCATACCTGATTTCATCAAGTCCCTTTGCTGAAAGTTCACGCTTTAATATTTGATGATGTGCTTCTTGCTGTTTTGGTTTAGATTCATCCCTAAATCTAATGAGACTGCGATCCGAACCGCTAGCAATAACCGTTACATCTTTAATGTCCAGCCTGTCTGTCAGCTGACGAACAGTGGCCGCATCCGCCCTGCCCTGCACCTCCATTAAAGTGCCTCCTGTAAAATCAATGCCCAGCCTTAAACCGTTTACCAATAGAGAAATTGTACCGGGAATAATAATTATCAGCGAAATTGCATACCAAATCTTACGGCGTCCGATAATGTTCACGACTGTATCTCCTGAGGTTTAACGCCGTATAGCCCAAGCCGGCTCGCCCACTTTTGGCGAATAACCACCCTTAGCAGCGTGCGGCTGACCACAACTGCTGTAAACATACTTACCAGTACACCCAAAGCCAATGTGACAGCGAAGCCTTTAATAATCGCTGTGCCGAAGATATAGAGAATGGTGCAGGTTATTAAGGTTGAAACGTTAGAATCCCTAATAGATGTCCAGGCCCTATCAAAACCGGCCTCTAGGGCCGCCAGCAGGGATTTACCGGCTCTCAGTTCCTCTTTCATGCGCTCGAATATCAGAATATTGGCATCTACCGCCATACCGATACTTAGTATGAACCCGGCTGTACCGGCCAAAGTTAGAACTATTGTGTAATCGGTAAGGGAGCTCAGTTTAATAATCGCGAGCACTAGCGCTGCATAAAACATTAAGGCTAGTACCGCCACCACCCCGCTTAAACGGTAGTAAGCCAGCATAAATAGGGCTACAATGCTTAAGCCAATAATCCCCGCCACCAGACTGCGATCGATCGATTCTTGTCCTAGTGTCGGTCCCACTGTACGCTGCTCTACCAGGTCAACCGGCACCGGCAGTTGACCGCCCCTAATTAGTTCAACCGTTTTCTTGGCCTCCTCCACGGTCGCAAAGTTGCCCTGCAGCTGAGCCGTACCGTCTACAATCGGCTCCGAAACAGTTGCCGGGCCAAAAGCCGGCTGACCGTCTACCGTAATTAGCAGTAGACTGCCTGTCTTATTGATTGTTGTGGTAGCATCGGCAAACTTTTTTGTCGCGTCCCCACCCTTCATCTCCAGCCTCCCCACTGGGCGATTACTGGTCGGGTCGAAATCGATATTAATAGCCTGTATGTCGTCTCCCGTAAGCTCAAGCAGTGATGTCTGCTGGCTACTAGGGCTGACCTCTAGGAACTCTAGCCTGGCTGTGCGGCCAATACGGTCAATGGCATCGGCAGTATCCCTTACTCCTGGTAGCTCCACGATTACACGGTTTTGGCCTTGGCGCTGCACGTTTACCTCGGCCGTTCCGGCCGGGTTGGCCCGCTTTTGTATAACTTCAATCAGCGCTTCCATAGCCTTGGTTCGCTCTTTCTCTGGGGTCTTGGAAAGATCAGCCTCAAACACTAAATGCGCTCCGCCCTGCAGATCCAGACCCTGCTTTACTTGCAGGTTCTGTTTAAAGCCAATTACACGCAGCAAATCACTCTCTTTAGGGTATGCGATTACAGCTGCCAGTAGGGCTAAAACAGTAATTAATATTATCTTCACCCGCAAACTCATGCCAGAAATTATAGCACTTTCGTTCTCGCGGTTATAATAGCCGTATGGAAAAAACGGTGGAAAAAACGCATTACCTGCTAATATCCCCCCTCGCCCAAGCCGGCGCCAGGGGCGGACTTACTTACCATTGGCCCGAGCCGCTTCAGGTCGGCCAGGTCGTTAAGGTGCCGCTGAGGAATAAACAGGTTTACGGAGTAGTTACCGGCTGCTCATCCAAACCTAAGTTTGCTACCAAAAAGGTTACGGAAGTTGTCGATATTCACCCCCTCCCACCCTACCTTTGCCAACTGGCAGAATGGATCAGCGCTTACTACTGCGCGGATCCGGGATCGGTATGGCAGATGATGCTGCCGACTGGTATCCAGAGAAAGCGCCGAGCTGTGCTTGCGGCTGATTCCTTTAAGGCAGATAAACAGGATCACAAGTTAACTGCGCAGCAGAAAAAGGCACTCACTGAGATCCTAGAGAGCCGGCAGCAAACACATCTTTTACAAGGGGTTACCGGCTCGGGCAAGACATTAATCTACCTAAAACTGGCCGAAGACGCCATAGGCCGCAACCGTTCAGCCATTATATTAATCCCCGAAATCGCCCTGACCGCCCAATTAATCGCGGCCTTCGAAGCCCACTTTCCCGGCCAGGTCTTAAGCTACCACTCTGGTCTGAGTGAAAGCCAGCGGCACCAAGTCTGGCAAAAAGCCCACACAAGCGACACGCCATTAATAGTTATCGGGCCACGCTCTAGCCTGTTTGTACCAGTGCCAAATCCCGGCCTAATCGTAGTCGATGAGTGCCATGAAACAAGCTATAAACAAGACCAAACACCTAGGTACCACGCCGTAACCACGGCCGCCAAGCTGGCTAGTCTGTGCGGTGCCAAATTGGTGCTGGGAAGTGCCACACCAGGATTGTGGGAGGTTTTTTTGGCTCATCAGGGCAAGATTAGCTTATCTAAAATCACCGAACGCGTAGCTGGTCTCAGTATGCCTACCGCCGAGATTATTGATTTGCGCGACAAGGAGCTGTTTAAATCCAGCCGCTATATATCTGAACCCTTGCTAGATGCACTGAAGGTTACATTCAAGCAAAACCGACAATCACTGTTGTTTATAAACCGCCGTGGCAGCGCCTCTAGCCGGATATGCGGAGATTGCGGGGATGTCAGCAAATGCCCTAACTGCTCGCTGCCCCTCACCCTGCATGCAGATGTGATGAAGCTGACCTGCCATCTTTGCAACTGGCAAGCTACGCCGACCGCCACTTGCAGCCAGTGTGGCTCAAGTGATATCCGCTATGTCGGCAGTGGCACTAAGCGCATAGAAGCCGAAATCATCTCCCTCTTGCCCAAAGCACGACTGAGTCGTATAGACCGCGACAGCCTTAACCCAAAAACGCTTCACCAGCTATATCGCGAGCTTCACTCGGGTGATATAGATATACTGATTGGCACTCAAATGATCGCTAAAGGGCTAGACTTGCCCAAGCTCGATATTATCGGTGTTATAAACGCCGACACCATGCTGCATATCCCAGATTTTTCCGCTGCCGAGAGGACCTTCCAGCTGCTTTCACAGGTCAGCGGGCGGGCGGGCCGCAGGCAACCGGGTAAAGTATTCATTCAAACCCACACCCCAGACCACCCGGCTATTCAGCAGGCCGCGCGTCATGATTTCTGGAGTTTTGCGGAAGCTGAGCTGGCCAACCGGCGGCTTATGGGTTACCCACCCTACCGCTATTTGTTAAAATTAACCTACAGTCACGCCAAACGTGATAAAGTGGAAGCCGAAACCGGCAAGCTTCTAGAGCGAATCAGCGGGCTGGAGAAAACAGAGATACTTGGCCCAGCACCGGCCTTTCACGAGCGCGCCGGAGGGCTGTACCAGTGGCACATCATTATTAAATCGCCGGCCAGAGGAACACTGCAGCAAATTGCAGATAAGCTACCAGCTGGCTGGAAAGCAGATTTGGATCCAACTAACCTATTATGAAACAGACCCCAAAAGACCTAATTATTAAACTGCCGGATCCGCGGCTGCGTAAACCCTCACGCAAGATCAGCCATATAGACCACTCCACCAAAGAGTTGGCAGATTTAATGGTAGAGGCCACGCTTGATTGGGAGGCCAGCCGTAAGCATGAGTTCGGCGCGGCGCTGGCGGCTGTTCAGCTAGGCAAGCTTTATCGTGTAATAATTATCCGTCGTAATTTTGAAGATAAAGAAGCTAAGGATTTTAAAGTTCTAATCAACCCGGAAATAGTTAAGTACGAGGGTGAACCGGTGGAAGCAATGGAGGGCTGCCTGAGCGTGAAAGATCTCTACGGCTCGGTGCCCAGATACCCGAAAGTTAAGGTGAAAGGAACAGATATTAATGGTAAACCGGTACGTATTACAGCCACAGGCTTTTTGGCTAGAGTGATGCAGCATGAAATCGACCACACCAACGGCAAGCTGTTTATAGACCGTGTTAAAGACCCCTCTAAGCTCTACCGGCTGGATGCCAAGGGCGAGTTCATACACCAACCCGAGACCACATGAAAGACGCAAATATGACCAAGGTAGTTTTTTTTGGCAATGAAAAGCTAACCACTGGCGCTTATAACCCCCAGCCTCTTATTCGCAACAGCCTGCAAGAGGCTGGTTTTCAGATTGAAGCGGTGATTACGGGGCAAGTTGGAGATACGCGGCACCAGGCGAGTCTTGCTGTACTGGCTTCCCAC
Organism: Candidatus Dormiibacterota bacterium; assembly: GCA_035536395.1. Classification (NCBI taxonomy): domain Bacteria; kingdom Bacillati; phylum Candidatus Dormiibacterota; species Candidatus Dormiibacterota bacterium. The sequence goes on along the minus strand of DATLOE010000017.1, from coordinate 30,240 downwards.
GGCAAGATTCTGCCGCAGGCTGTATTGGATCAGTTTCCCCTAGGTGTCATTAATATCCACCCCTCTTTATTACCTATCTATCGCGGGCCGACACCGATTGAGCAGGCTATATTGGATGGCGCAGCAGAGACCGGTGTCTCAATTATGAAGTTAACTGCAGGTATGGATTCCGGGCCGCTTTACGCACAAGAAAGTATCAAACTTACAGGCCATGAAGAGAAAGCTGAGCTGGCCGTAAAGCTGCAAGGCATTGGCGCGAAGCTTTTACTTGAGGTTTTGCCCGGTATCGCGAGTGGTTCCACTAAGCCCAAGGAGCAAGACAGCTCCACCGCTCCTAGCTATACAAAATTAATTCAGAAAAGTGATGGTGTGATTGATTGGCGAAAACCGGCCGAGCAGCTTGAGCGTGAAATAAGGGCTTACCTCGGCTGGCCCGGCAGTAAGGCCGAATTGTTTAAGAAGGACATTACGATTACTTCGGCTGAGGCCACTAAAGTGAAAATTCTGCCCGGGCTGGTAAAAATAAATGACGGCAAGCTGATTGTCGGCTGTGGTAAGGATTCGCTTCTAATAAACCGGCTTAAACCGGCTGGTAAAAAAGAAATGACCGCGAGTGAATTCACTCGCGGCCTTAGGCTCTAAGATAAAGTTAAGCAGTTAAGGATAGTAAAGTGTACTGGGGAGGGCATCGTGCCCTCCCCAGTACTTGTGCGGCTCAGCCGCCAGTCAGCTTGGAGAGAATACCCTTCTTGGGCTTCTCCACCGGCTGCGGTGTGCCAAGTAGTGCTTCGGCTTCTGCATCCTTGGCATCGGCCTCTGAGATCAGGCGCACTGCCTGCTCACGCAGGTTCCTGACCTCTTGGCGCAACAGCTCCGCCCTCACAGCGGGGTAGCTTTTGAGCTGATTTACTTCCTTGCGCAGCTCAGCGAGCTCGGCATCATTGCCTTTGCCGTTACTCCCTTCTGCCTCGGGCTCAGCCACCGGCTCCCTTTCGGGTCGAGTGGGCGGAGACTGGGGCTTCTGGGGGCGTTGCGGCCTCTCACTTCTCTGCGACTGAGAGGTTTTCGGCTTCTCCTCTTCCTGAGGTAGAGGAACCGGTCTCTCGGCCTTTGGCTCCTCAGTCGGGACTTCGGCCGGCACCTCCGGTGCGGCTGGAGGGGTCTCTTCGAGAGACTCCTCCGTAGCCGTATCATCGGTTTGGGCCGCCTGGGGCTGCTCAGCCGGCTCTGATTCCGGCTTGTTTTCGTCCTCACGAGCCTGAGTCAGCTTCTGCTGGATGCGCTTCTGCTGCTGCCGCTCACGGCGCTCAGCCTCCTTCTTAGCCTCCTCGTCCATCAACTCGTCTAGGGTCTTGCCCCCTACGAGTGAGAAGGCAAGTGCCTTGCGATAGGCTCTCGCCCCCGGGGTGTCAGAATCATCCTTGATCACCCCAATCGCAAACAACAGGCCGATTATATAACCGACCAGCTTGGCAGAAATCGAGCGAACCGGCCTTTTGCGGTCGATCATCCTCTCGAAGTCCTTCAGGCCGTAGCTGATCCGTCCCGAGTTGCCGAGAGGATCTTCTTCTCCGTCGCCGTCAATCAGGGACTTGTACCAGACCTTGTTGCCGTAGAAAGTCAGATCATCTTGACTTTCATCCGGCACAAAAGGAACAGTCACCTTCCTACGGCGGCGGCCCAGGATAGAGGCCAGGACAGCTTTCGCTTCTTCCTGGCTGAGATCCTGCGGGTCGATCTGCTCCATGATGTCCTGAACGGACATCTCTTGTATGCGGCTGATGTCAGCCATCTGGATCGTCTCCTTTGACGGTGATGTTTGCGGTATTGAAACAGACTGCCTCGGTCTGGCTGGCTTCTTCTGCAGTGGGTGGTGTCCGCAGCGCGGCTCCTTCCCCTCCTGAATCTCACGGTTGGTCATCTTGACCTTCATGCCACAGCGCTCACCCGATTTCTTGGTGCCAACGCACTGATGCATAGCTGGCTGATCGAGAGTGCTAACCTCCCTTGCCATCTCCTCGCCTAGCGCGCCGTTTGCCACAGCCTCGCCCAGTTCGCTGAGACCACCCAAAACCTGCTTGGATCCATTGGACTCAGCAGGCTTGAATGGCTTGCGGCCTCGTTCGGTGCGCCGCTTTTTGCCGCTCTTGCGAGCCATGCTATACCTCCTGAGTCGGTTTTTTGTTAATAAGGGTTCACAACCCTTAACTGGTTAACTTTTCGGCTTTCAATGTCCAAGGCGCAGCCTCTGCCTACCTCACGTAAAGTGAATACTTTAGCATCTTGAGTGACAAAAGTCAATGCTTCTTAAGCTGTTAGAGGCCTTTAATCAGCCTATCGATTTTATCTGCGTGCTCACCGCCAGTATCAAGCTTAAAGGTAATCCGAGGTGTGCGCTTGCTTTTCAGTCCAGCGGCTACTGCTGACTGTATCTCGCCCCTTAGGCCCTCAATATGTTTCTGAATATTATCTCTCTCATCCGCGCTCCCCGCCATGATACCTATCCAAATAATGCCATTGCGCATATCGGGAGAAACATCTACATCTGTAACTGTAATATGAGCCGAGTAACTAGAGAGCTTTGCCAGCTCGGAAGCCGTGATTTGGCGTAAGACACTTTCGACTTTAAGTACTCGCTGATTCATTTTACTCCGCTCTTAAAGTGAGCGCTTGCGCTCTTCTGTCTTATAAAATTCCAATCGATCATCGATATTAATCGGTGTGGCTGTAACTATGTGCATACCGCACTGCTCGCCTTTGGCAGCTTCTTTTACTTGGTTCTTTTCCTTCTGAACATTATCGACCGTACCGGTTCCTATAATCTCTTTCGCTCGCGAAATACGGACTTTTAGACCCGGCTCCACCTTACCCTCTGTCACTTCACCGCCGCAGACTACAAAGGCTTTGGTGGTTTTAAAAACACCTAATATCTTAAGTTTACCTACCACAGTTTCAATAATCTCTGGCGGCAGCATCTGGCTTAATCCCGCCCGCATATCATCCAGTAGCTCATAAATCACCTTGTACAAGCGTACATCTACGTTCTCCCGGGTAGCCAATTGCTTAACGGCCGAGCTAATGCCGACATTAAATCCTAGTACCAAAGCACCTGAGGCGGCCGCAAAATTAATGTCTGATTCGCTCACATCTCCCAGTGCCTGCGACACAACGCGAATAGCCACTTCTTCGTTACCGAGAGTCTTTAGACTGTCCTGTAAAGACTCTAGTGAGCCCTGAACGTCGGCCTTGATGACCACATTCAGTTCGCGCACCTCACCAGCCGAAATAGCATCGGTTAGATCACTGACTTCGATTTTTTTAACTTTTACCATGCTCTTAATAGAGTCCTGACGCTGGTTCTGCACCGCAAAATCACGCGCCAGCTTTTCGTTCTCAAACTCTTTAAAGTAATCCCCAAAACTAGGCACCGCCTTAAAGCCGGTAACCACAGCCGGCATCCCGCCGGTAGCCTGTTTAATCCTCCGGCCACGGTAATCTGACAGGCTGCGGATCTTTACATAAGTGCCCCCGGCCGCCATATAATCACCGACGTTTAGAGTGCCATTATGTATTAAGACGGTAGCTGTCGGCCCCCGGCCTGATTCCACATGCGATTCAATAATCCAGCCATCGGCCGGACGGTCTTTAACGGTGCGCAGGTCTTCAATATCGGCTACGAGTAGAACCATGTCCAGTAGTTTATCGATATTTTGGCCGGCTTTAGCCGACACATCGACCATTACGGTTTTGCCGCCCCACTCCTCCGGTACCAGCTCTAGTTCACCCAATTCTTGCCGTACACGGTTTGAATCAGCTCCTTCTTTATCTATCTTATTTATCGCAATTACGATCTGCACTCCAGCCTCTTTGGCGTAGCGAATCGCCTCCTTGGTCTGAGGTTTTACGCCGTCATCAGCCGCTACTACAATAATTGCCACATCGGTCAGTTTGGCTCCGTGAGCGCGAATGGCCGAGAAAGCCTCGTGCCCAGGTGTATCCAGGAATGTTATCCAGCGCTCCCCTCTTTTAATCTGGTAGGCACCGATGTGCTGAGTAATGCCCCCGGCCTCTTTGGTCGCAATATCGGTGGAGCGAATCGCATCTAGCAATGAAGTTTTACCGTGATCGACATGCCCCATTACCGCAACCACTGGTGGTCGCGATTCACCGGCCTTGTCATCTTTGGCGGTTACCTTGGGAGCTGGAGCCGCCTCTACTGGCTCCGGCTGCACGTCGTACCCTAAATCGGTACCGATAATAGCAGCCGTATCAAAATCTATCTGTTCATTAATGGTAGCCATCACACCATTCTTCATTAGCTCGGCGATCACGGTCGTAACGGGCAGGCCTAATTTCGACGCGAACTCCCCCACTCCTACAATCGGTGCTATCTGAACGGTCTTGCTGTCTTGTTTGATTTCGGCCATTTCTACTCCTTATCGACCCGTTTTACGAATAATCTCAGCCAGTTTGCCCGCATGCGCCTCGCTGCAGACATAGTAGCCTCTGCCTGGCTGGCGCTGGGTGGTATCAGGCATTAATGTACCATTTTTCTTAACCCAACGCATAAGCTCACCTTTCGGCTTTTGAATACGACAGACCCGACAGCGCCTAAGCGGACGTGCCGGCACGACTTAAGCCTCCTTAGCAGGCGTCTCGGCCGGTTTTGCAGTGGCCTTAGCGGCTCCTGAAGCCTTTTCTGGCTTTTTTAAGCTGAGCGAAAGCTTGTGTGCCTCAGAATCTATGGCGATAATCCGGAATCTTTTCTTCTCACCCAGCTTCACCAGCTTGTTGGGATCTTCTATATGGCTGTCGCTTAGCTCCGAAATGTGAACTAGAGCTTCGACCACTGGAGTTACCTGCACAAACGCCCCAAATGGCGTAATGCGGGTAATCTTTCCTTCGACCTCACCTCCAACTTTCAGACCTTCAACCTCTGATTGCCATGGGTCCTCCTGTAGTTGCTTGATGGAAAGCGAAAGCTTGTCGCGGTCTATCGCAATAATCTTGGCCTCGATCTCCTGGCCGATCTTCACATACTTTGATGGATTTTCTACTCTATCCCAGGCAATTTCCGAAATATGCACCAGGCCTTCAATGCCATCGACATTTACAAAAATTCCGAAATCTACCACACCGGTCACAAGCCCCTTTACGGTCTGTCCAACCTTCAACTGAGAAACCTTGCTCTCAGTATCTTCCCGTCGGGCGGCTTTCTCAGAAACGATCAGCTTGTTCTCGCGCCGATCAAGGTCTAGTACTCTGACCTGCAAAGGCTTATTGATTAAGTTTGTCAGGCGGTGCAGAATCTCATCTTTATCTGCCCCAGAAACCCGCGGGTAGTTCTCTGCTGAGAGCTGTGACACGGGCAAAAAGCCGCGAATACCCTCTGCTTCCACCAGCAGTCCTCCTTTGTTGGCATCGTATGGATAAATCGTAAAGACTTCACCCGAAGCTAATTTTTCGCTCAAGGCTTCCCAGCCTTTTTCCTTAGCAACTTTCTTAAGACTGAGTATCACTACCCCGTCGTCACTTTCAGGATCAAGCACACCGGCACTAATAGTGTCGCCGGGCTTAATGTCTTCAGACTGCTCAATTTCTCGGCCTATGACCTGGCCAGTACCCTTAGGCCCTAGGTCAAGCCATATCTCATGCTTATCAACATCGACTACGGTGCCTTCTACGACATCTCCAACCCGAATAGCCGCTACCGGCTGCTGCTCGAGTAGCTCCTCCATAGTAATTTTCTTAGCTGTACTCTTTACGGGCATTCGTAAAATAATCTCCCTTCAAAAAAATTTTCACTCGCACCTCGAGTGATTAATGATTATTTTACGCGACCTGCCACCCAGAAGCAAGCTGATTACTCCAGTTGGTCTTAGAATTTTCGTTTTTTTAGTGGCTGAGTGCTGCCTGGCGTACAGCTTTTTGAGACTGGCGGTTGATCCGCCAAAGCAAGGCTATTGCAGTAAGACCAGCCAAATATGCCAACTCTCCTCCTGTCTCCGGAGTTCTGGTGGCATTAATAGGCGGCTGAGCACCTCCCTGTAGGGGCTGGCTCTGCTGCCCGCCAGTATCAACCTTAGGTTGCTGCGTCTGTTGCTGTTTTTTCAAATCTTGGTCACGGCGCTGCTGGGCCTCTCGCTGCTGATTGCCGTACATAAAGGTCGCCGCCACAATTACCGCAACTATTATCAGGCCGCCCAATGTTTTTACTGTTTCCCTATTCATTTTTTCTACCCCTTGAATTGCCCTTAGTATACAACAAAACAGCTTACCGGCGAACGGTAAGCTGCAAAGTACATTCTTCGGGAGCACGGAAGGGACGCGGAGAGAAGACAATACAAGGAGGTGAGCACTCATATTTATTCTCCACCTCACACGCCCCATCCCTAATCCTAAAGAATGAACGCAAGTATAACATTTATGCTCTATAAAGTCAATATTATTTAAAGGGCTTTGCGTATAATAAACCGTAAGCGCTATACTAATAGTATGAATATCGGCGTAGACATCGGTGCATCTAAAATTCTGGTCGTGGGCGGAGACGACGATTACAAGATATTGGCCAGTCAGAAGTTCCCTACCCCCCATCATGCCCACCAAGGAATGGTAGAGATGACGCACGTTATAGAGCAAGTGGCCGGGAACAAGAAAGTTAAATCCATCGCTGTTGCCGCACCAGGACCGCAAGACAGAAAAAAGGGCATGATTCTCAAAACTCCCAATATGGGGTGGGAGCCGGTGAATGTCACAAGCCACCTCAAAAACCACTTTAAAGTGCCAGTTGTATTGGAAAAGGACTGTAACGTGGCCGCCTTGGCCGAAGCAAAGCTGGGAGCCGCCAAAGGCTATGACTACGTCTTGTATGTGACGATTTCTACTGGTGTAGGTACAGGTATCATTATGGATGGTCAGATTTACCACGGCGCGTATGACCCAGAGGGAGGGCATATGCTGATTCACGCCGAAAACCAAGCCGAGGAGCTGGAGCGGGCTGTTTCAGGCCCGGCCATTAAGCGGCGCTTCGGGGTTTATGGTTATGAAATCACTCAAGCCAAAATCTGGGATGAATTGGCCCATGATATGGCCCAGGGAATATACAATTTAATCACCACTATCTCCCCTTCAATCGTTGTTATGGGGGGCGGGGTTAATGTCCACTTTAAAAAGTTCGAAAAGCCTTTAATTAAGCACCTCAAATCCTGCAAGCCGCTCTACCCTCTACCCCCGATTGTGCCAGCTAAATTCATCGAGACAGCACCGGCCTACGGAGCATTAATCTTAGCCTCAAAACTAAAACAGAAATAATCACGCTTAAGCTTGAACCGCTGAAGATGCGGGCATATACTTTCAAACATGTTGCAGTAAATTGGCGGCGACTTCCAAGGGTAGCTGTCAGGCCGGAGGGTTAGTGGATTTAATTAAGCAATACGAAGACCAGTTCAATTTTATCCCGGGAGGGTTCTTCATGTGGTCGCCGTATGACAAGACTATTATGTACGACCAGCGGCGCATAAAGACTCAAGGCGGACGCCTGGGCCTGCTGCACGAAATCTGTCACGGACTTTTAAACCACAAAATCTACAAATACGATATAGAACTTATTAATATGGAAATGGACGCCTGGGAGCTAACTCGAAAGCTGGCCGGCCAGTATGGAATTAAGGTTAATGAGGCCCACATTGCCAGCTGTATAGATACATATGACACCTGGCTGAGCCGCCGGGCTACCTGCCCGGACTGCAAGAACTTCAGCCTGCAGAAAGGACGTGATTCATACGGCTGTTTTGTCTGTGGCTCGGAGTGGACTGTGAACTGGCGTAAAGACCGCCGGGTAAAAAGAACCATTACCTACCGCTACGAACCACCTACACTCTCTAACGCTTCAGCCTGACAACTAAAAAGGCCCCCTTACGGGAGCCTTTTTAGGATCTATTTTACGTTTTTATTGTTCGTTCGACTTGCGCCGACGACTAGCCTGACCGCCTTTGCGGCCGGCAACACGAGCTAGTTCCGGGTTGTGGGCAAAACCACCACCACGGCTGATCTGACCGCCTTTGCGGCCAATGGTCATATAGAAGTTCATTCCGTAACGCTGCTTGTTAGTAGCTGCAGCTTTTCGGCCTCCTGCGGGTGTACCTGGCATATTAATTCTCCTTTAATTGCTTACTATTGTGTCAGAGACACTTGTTAACCGCTTTAGTTGTTTTAACAAACCGCCTGTAATGCTTTTTGCATTATTTTGTTAGTACGACCATAAGTGGTTTACTACGGTTTATATACTAACAGAAAGAGCTTATGTTGTCAAATACTTTTTGTGCTCAATATTTTTGCTGTATTCGTAATGCTATATAATTGAGTATACATATGGTTCAACTTACGCTTATTTTAGACAATTTACGCAGTTCCTATAATGTAGGTAGCCTGCTTAGAACATGCGATTCTGCAGGTGTAAACCATATAATTTGCTGCGGTACTACTCCCTACCCGCGCCTGCCAAAAGATGCACGCGACCCGGTAGTAATTAACCGTAATACCCGCGAAATAGCTAAGTCTGCGCTCGGCGCAGAGAAGACAGTAAAAATTGAGTACTATAATGATACAAGCCAAGCGGTTTCATACTTACACCAAAATGGCTGGGTAATTTATGTATTGGAATTAGCTCCGAACGCAACTAATATTTTAGATTTTAAGCCTAAGCTGCCGGCTGCTTTAATCGTAGGCAACGAAGTAAGCGGTGTCAGTGAGAGAATATTAAATATGTGCGATGAAGTGCTATGTATACCACAAGCCGGCAGCAAGGAGTCGCTGAATGTCAGCGTTGCTGCCGGAATCGCGATTTATCAGCTAATTAGAAACTAGTAGCTGTAACCGGCGCCATTACCCTGGCCACCAGCAATAAATAGCACATAAATAACGTAGTAAAGCGCACCGCCTACTACGAGATATAAAAGAATCCATTGCCATAATGGGCGCTTGCCGTAGCCGCCGCCTTTTGCTGGTTGGTTATTCTCTGCCATTTTTACCCTCACATTAATTAGCTTTAGCATAACACACAAATAAAAGACCTACTGAAAGTAGGTCTACACTCCCTCCAAGAGCTTTCTTGCCCTTGGAGGGAGCCATTATTTCACGCCCAGCCAGATTAGAATAGCTCCAGCTGCCACCACTGGCAGACCGAGCCAAAGATTGCTTCTGGTATCCTCTTCCAGAGAAACGATGGCAAGCCCAAGCCCTATGGTAAACGCTGGAAGGCCAATTACAACGAGGGTTACCTCTAGAGTGCTCATCGCGACACCTTAAAAAAAGCGCTGGCCATTTACCCATACGTGCTCGGTGGGGCTAAGTACTATACAGGTGTCATCTTCGTCGGTAACCACAAGCGGCAACTGCTGCACTATATGACAATTAATCAATTCCTGTAGATTAACTCCTTGTCCTGGATGGCGCCGGAAGAATCCTGAATCCGATCCTATCAAATATAGCTGGGTAGGGTCCGTGAAGAAAACCCCGCTCCCCTGCACCTCCGCCAGCCAAAGGGGTGGCTCCTGGTCGTCGGGCTCAAGCAAAAGTATCTTATACAGGCTATGCCGTGTATCTACTGATATAACATCCCTACCTGAAAGCGTAGTTAGATCGAGACCTTGTAGTAATACTTCGGATCCCTTTGTACTGCCGGTATTGGATGAAAAAGGTGTATCAAAGCTATAAGACACACACTCCCCTTTCAAGGTGCTTACGGCGCAGTTTACACCCTATCCTAACTGCCATCAATACAAAAAGACCCTGCTTGCGCAAAGGTCTTTTTGATAATCCGGCACCGTGCTACTTTCCCCACAAAGTGAGTATCATCGCCGCTGGGGAGCTTAACTTCTGTGTTCGGGATGGGAACAGGTGTGGCCTCCCCGCTAAAAGCACCGGGGCCAAAGCTGATTATTCAGCTGCGGCCTCGACGCTTTAGTCGAGTAGAATCACCCACTTGTAGCAGGCAACCCTAAGTAAAGGTAAAAGGTGCATGGTTTTTGCAAACCACAAACCGCTAGTTAAATACTTCCCGACAGAAGCAATCCGAAGATTGCAGCTGACGGAATGAGTAAAAAAGCCAATCGACCAATTAGTACGCCTCGGCTGAATGCATTACTGCACTTACACCTAGCGCCTATCAACCACGTAGTCTACATGGGGTCTAATGGGGAAATCTTATCTTGAAGGGGGCTTCGTGCTTATATGCTTTCAGCACTTATCCCGTCCGAACTTAGCTACTCGGCAATGCCGTTGGTACGACAACCGATACACCAGAGGTTCGTCCACTCCGGTCCTCTCGTACTAGGAGCAGCTCTTCTCAAATTTCCTTACGCCCACACCAGATAGGGACCGAACTGTCTCACGACGTTCTGAACCCAGCTCGCGTACCCTTTTAATTGGCGAACAGCCAAACCCTTGGGACCTGCTCCAGCCCCAGGATAGGACGAGCCGACATCGAGGTGCCAAACAGCGCCGTCTATGTGAACTATTGGGCGCTATAAGCCTGTTATCCCCGGGGTAGCTTTTATCCGTTGAGCGCTGCCGATTCCACTTTCTTGCAGAATAAATTCTACAGTGTGACAGCGGATCACTAACTCCTGCTTTCGCACCTGCTCGGCTTGTAGGCCTCACAGTCAAGCTGGCTTATGCGTTTGCACTACCAGTACGATTTCCATCCGTACTTAGCCAACCTTTGAACGCCTCCGTTACTCTTTAGGAGGCAACCGCCCCAGTTAAACTACCCACCAGACACTGTTCCAGAACCGGAACCTGAGGATTATCGTTTAACAAGACAAGTTGAGTTATAGAAAAAGCAGTTTCATGAATGAAACTATGTGTTGCTTATTACCTGCCTTGCATCGGATTATCCGCAAGTTGCGGTCCTGGTTAGGACTAAGTTACGACAAGGGTGGTATTTCACTGGTGGCTCCACCAAAGCTAGCGCCTTGGCTTCAAAGCCTCCCACCTATGCTACACATGCCGCAACCTGGCCCAATGCCAAGCTGTAGTAAAGCTCCACGGGGTCTTTCCGTCTTGGTGCGGGTAAACGGCATCTTTACCGTTATTGCAATTTCACCGAGTCCTTCGTTGAGACAGTGTCTAGATCGTTACGCCATTCGTGCAGGTCGGAACTTACCCGACAAGGAATTTCGCTACCTTAGGACGGTTATAGTTACCGCCGCCGTTTACTGGGGCTTCAGTTCAAAGCTTGCACTTCTCCCCTTAACCTTCCAGCACTGGGCAGGCGTCAGCCCCTATACTTCCACTTTCGTGTTAGCAGAGACCTGTGTTTTTGTTAAACAGTCGCCTAGACTCTTTCGCTGCGGCCCAGCTATCCGAAGATAACCAGGCAGGCCTTATCCCTAAGTTACGGCCGCTGTATTGCCGAGTTCCTTAACGAAGGTTCTCTCGAACACCTTGGTCTACTCGACCCGAGCACCTGAGTCGGTTTGCGGTACGGGCAGCTACAAATATTTACCAAGAGGCTTTTCTGGTCGGCTTGGCTTATCTGAATCAACCGTTTTACGGGTCTTTCATTTGTGCTTCGTCCGAAGACTAGACACTTAGACGGGCATTACCATATCCCGCTCAGACTACCATGCCGCGCACCTCAAGGGAACTTTGTAGCCGGTACGGGAATATTAACCCGTTGTCCATCGCCTACGCTACTCGCCTCGGCTTAGGCCCGACTAACCCTGGGACGATGATCGTTGCCCAGGAAACCTTGCTCTTACGGTGGACAGGATTCTCACCTGTCTTATGGTTACTCATTCCAGCATTCTCACTTCCCCGCGCTCCACCTGGCCTTCCGGCTCGGCTTCAACGCCCGAGGAACGCTCCTCTACCACCCCGACAAAGTCGGGATCCGCATCTTCGGCACTATGCTTTAGCCCCGTTACATTTTCCGCGCAAAGTCACAATTGACCAGTGAGCTGTTACGCACTCTTTAAATGCATGGCTGCTTCTAAGCCCACATCCTGGTTGTCCATGCAACTTCACATCGTTTCCCACTTAGCATAGATTTAGGGGCCTTAGATGGCGGTCTGGGCTGTTTCCCTTTTGAAAATGGAGCTTAGCCCCCACTTTCTGACTGCCACGGTAGTTGCTTCCGGTATTCGCAGTTTGACAGGAGTGGGTATCCTTGCGGACCCCAGTTCCAATCAGAGCTCTACCCCCGGAAGTTAATTCGTGACGCTAGCCCTAAAGCTATTTCGAGGAGAACCAGCTATCTCCGAGCTCGATTAGCATTTCACCTCTAACCACAGGTCATCCAAGCATTTTGCATCATACTCTGGTTCGGCCCTCCACGCCGTTTTACCGACGCTTCAGCCTGCCCATGGTTAGCTCGCCCGGTTTCGGGTCTAATCCCAGCAACTTTGATCGGCCTATTAAGCCTCGCTTTCACTACGGCTCCGTCATTCGACTTAACCTAACGCTGCTGAAATTAACTCGCTGGATCGTTCTACAAAAAGCACGCCGTCACACCACAAGGGTGCTCCGACTCTTTGTAAGCACATGATTTCAGGTTCTATTTCACTCCCCTCCCGGGGTTCTTTTAACCTTTCCCTCACGGTACTAGTTCGCTATCGATCGTATGGAGTATTTAGCCTTGGGAGGTGGTCCTCCCGGATTCGATCAGGGTTTCTCGTGTCCCGACCTACTCGAGATACAAACATAAGGACTGCAAATTTTTGAGTACGAGACTTTCACTCTCTTTGGTATACCTTTCCAGGTACTTCCTCTAACTTGCAATTTTGTAACCTTACCGCGCGCGTGGCAGTGCTCGCGTCGCATTACACAAGACTCCAAATAGGAGTGCTGTGTAATGGTCGTTTGAATCTCACAACCCCTAATTAACATTCGCCTGCCAGCTTACTCACGTGCAAGCACGCGAGAGTTAAATAGGTTTAGGCTCTTCCCTTTTCGTTCGCCACTACTAAGGGAATTGAGGTTTCTTTCTCTTCCTGTGGCTACTTAGATGTTTCAGTTCACCACGTGCCCTCCGGCTACCCTATAGATTCAGGTAGCGGTATCCTGACATTACTCAGGATGGGTTGCCCCATTCGGAAATCCCCGGGTCAAAGCTTGATTGGCAGCTTACCGAGGCTTATCGCAGCCTTCTACGTCCTTCTTCGGCTCCATTACGTCAAGGCATCCATCATGTGCCCTTTCCATTCTTCTTTACTCGATTTAACTAGCGATTTGTAATTTCAAATCACCATAAATTGCATTCATTTATTAACCATTTAATAAATGAATATTTTTACCCTAAAAGTGATTAATTAATTGAGCAAATTAATCACTGTATAAGACTTTAGTCAGATGAATGCAGCCCGAGGGATGCGCTATTCTGATAAAGTCGATTTTTCAAGCAACTTAAAACTCCGCTTCGGGATTAACCTCAGCGGAGCTCACATTCAAACAGACAAACTTATATCTAACCGTCTCCTGCGACTCCGCCGTTATTAGTAAGTTGTCTACTCATATATGAGCTCCTCATCGATTTCTATTAATTTATCAGAAACAGGATATAGTGTAAACCCTTTTTGCAGATAAAATTACAACTTTTTTGCATCAAAAAGCGAGGGGCTTAATCCCTATCCAGCAACTCTTGCATCGGCTCCCAGTAGAACTCATGCCAGCCAGCCGCGATTGATTCTTCACACGCGTCAGGCACATCAGTCTGTGTAAGCTCGAGTTCGGTTCCGTCTGATGTTTGATTCAGCTCGATGGTAATTGTGGAATAATGATCTTCCGGCCAGCCGTCCATTACACAGCGCCACTTCATGCCGATGAGCTCGTCGGGCACTAGTTTGATAAACTCCCCCACCAGTCCGTCCTCATAAGCGGTGTATTTTCCGCCCACCTTTGGTTCGATAGATGCTGGTGCGTGAGTAAATTCGGCATGCTTTTTCTCACTCATGAATGCTGCATATACCGCATGCGCCGGGCAGTCGAATATTACAGATTGCTTAATCGTTTTCATTACTTAAAGTATCGATATAAAATATTAATAATGCAAGAAAGGTTTATATGGAAATACCCGGTTACAATCCTGAGTCAGAGAAAGATCAAAAACTAGCCGAAGAAATCGAGCGTGAAGTACACGGTGACCCAACCGAAGATTTGCCGTACGCCAGTGAGGTTGAACGTGAGGTTTATGGCGATCCGAAGGAGCTGGAGAAAGAGCTGCCGCCAGAAAAAAGCTAGGCTTGTGGGGTTTTACGCGGCCCAGCCAGTCTGATGTTTTCGTATATTGCAATTCCACCTAAACCGAGCAGTGCGGTAGCAAACTTCACCCATCCACCAATGAATGGAATAATACCCAGAATCGTCAATAGCGTTAAACCGATTAAAAAGTATGCATAGTTGCTTGCTGGCCGCTGGGTGCGGGCAGCAATCGCGCCGCCAAAGGCCAGCGCCACAAACACAGTCGAAAGGTAAGCTGCCACCATAAAACCGACAAATAGCAGAATACCTAATGGGATACCTACAAGACTGAAAAGCAGTATGAAGCAGGCCGGCAAAATCGATATCAAAGCCAGGAAACCGAAGCCCAGAGCCGCCCATGGCCGATTACTGATAGCTCCGGCTATACCCGGGGCTGCTGTTGGCATAAAGCGGATTAAGGCCAGGCCGACTAGGGCCATACTTACAAATCCCCAAACTATCATTGTCCAATTCGGTCCGCCGACTGGCTGCTGCTCTTTCTTTTCTCTCTCTACTCGTTTCACACCGGCCGTTACAACCGCACCCTGATTCCTGATTAAATCTTTCTCAGAATCATACGTTAAATTGCCATTAATCTTGGTACCGGAATTAAGAGTCAGCTCACTGGCTGATAATCTAACATCCCGACCGACTTCATTATCCAGACTAACGGCACCTGCTGCTCCAGTAATACCCCGACCGACTTTAGCGCGAATAGCCGCATCACTACCGGCGAAAATCAACCCGCCGGCAACCGATGAATCTTTATCGAGCGTCATGCTTTCGGCAAACGCACTCAAGCTATTGCCGACACTGGCTCCTGTAAGGTTTAGAACCGAACTGATTGTTCTAACGCTGCCTTTGACTGTTCCGGTGATCTCCAGAGTTTCTCCGGCTACAGCAATCACATCGCCGTTAACAGTTCCGGAAATACTCAGGCGCTTGCTGCTGGCGGCATAAACATCGCCGTTAACTGTTCCATGAATCTCTACGCTCTCTCCACCTATAAATAGGTCATCGTTAACGATCTCCCCAGCTTCAACCCGAGGCACTTCCCCGCCTTTTGTTACAGCAGCCGATACTGGCACAGCAGTAACTAACAGGCCAAAGATTAAAAATAAAAACAGCTTTTTCATACCACCCTCACTTATCTAATGTAATTATGCCCCTCTGTTTTACTTTCGGCAAGCCAGAACTAATACCGGAAATCTTCGAAGTGCAGGCGGTCGGGATCAATACCCAAATCCTCGAACTGACCCATTAGCGCGTCAGCCATTTGCGGCGGCCCGCAGATTAATATATCGGCATTTGTTAAATCACCCGATGCTTCCTTGATCATCTGGGCGCTCACAAAACCGTCTTCATCCTCACAAACCTGAATCAGCCGAAAGTTCGGATTCTTATCTGCCAGCGCCTGCAATTCTTTGGCATATACAGCCTCCCCCGCAGTTTTATTGCAATCATATAGGTCTACCTTGTACCGTGCCGATAAGCTATGAGCCATGCTTAAAAAGGGTGTTATACCGATACCCCCAGCCACCCAAATCTGCCGCCTCTTTGACATATTTAAATGACTGAACCGGCCGTAAGGACCTTCTAATATCACCTCCGAACCCGGCAAGACATCCTCTAGCTTTCGGGTGTGATCGCCCAGGGCCTTAACTACGAACCTAACGCTGCGCTCATGGCTACTCCCGGCAAAAGAGTATGGGTGCGCCTCAGTATCTACATGAGGATCACGCACACTAACAAAGGCAAACTGGCCCGGGGTAAAGATAATTGGCCAGCGTTTTGGCTTTAAGATGATTTCTGTAATATCGCGGGCTGGACGCTCCACCCTCTCTACGGTATACCGAAAGCGTTTAATTAAGAGTGTCCCAAAAATAGAATGGTAAAAATAGGCCAGACTCCCCAGGCTCATAAGTGTAAGCATATAAGAAAACAGGGGCGGATTGACGTCTAGCTGACCCCGAACCGCCAAGGCATGCCAAGAACCGATAATAAAAACCAAGCCGAGTATTCGATGCACCCTTACCCAGGCCAGGTGCTTCAATTTAATAAAGTACGCAAATATTAGAGCAAAGACCATTACGGCCAGAGCCAAACGCCCCAATACTAAGCTGAAATTACCACTCCACCATAGTTCAGCCGATAAGCCACTTGCTATAGCCTCGAATTTGAGGGTTAGAAATACCGGATGCAGCATTATTAATATGAATGCCAGACCGCCGAATATGTGGTGGTAGCGGTATACCTTATCTAGCCCGTTATGCGCCCGCTCCAGAAATCTCAATCTGGCACTTAATATCAAAGCCCAGGCGAACATTGCAATGCCGGTTAATGAGCAGATCTTAGCAAGCGTGGCAAAAATAATGCTTGGCTCAGAGAAGTAGGAGTCTATGGGTTGCCTTGGCAGCCACAATACAAGCGGTATTAAACAAATAATCAGGCCTAGAACCGGCCCGTATCCGTACCTCACCTTCTGCCATTGCGCTTTCATAAATATAAGTTTAACAGCTATTTTAGCCGAGGCTAAATACCTTAAATACTAAAAACCTCGCATTTGCGAGGTTTTTAGCTTGAACAAACTAAGTACTACTAAACCGTTGGGGGGTTCTCTTCAGTACCTTCTTCAGAAGATGGCTCCTGAGGCTGACCCTCGGGAGTTACAGCTTCTGGTGCTCCTGCCTCAGCTGGTGCTTCACCAATCTCTGGTGCTGCAGGGGCAGTAGCTTCAGAACCTTCTGCTGGTTGTTGTACTTCTTCCTCAGTAGTTTCTTCCTGAGGATTTGGGTTTACCTGGTCATCTGCCATGGCTGCCTCCTTTCTTTTTTGTTATTTTGTTCTACATAACCATTATCGCTTAAAGTGGGTATGGATTGCAATATTGACTTTTTTGCAACGGTATCAACCCCATACTAGCCCAAAAGCGCTTATGCATGCATTCACAAAACCGTTATGTTACCTTTGCTAATGTCACTGTAAAAGGCCCGTGCGGCCGAGGCATGTGAGGTGAAAATACATGAGCGGAATAGGAGCCAAAACAAGCGGCGACAGGCCTCCGGCGCGGAGCCTGGACCAGCGCATGAGCGCGCTTGAAAAGGCCAACGAGATAAGGATACGGCGAGCTGAATTCAAGCGCCAGCTAAGTGCCTGTGAGGCCGATCTCCGAGAAACTCTTCTGGATGTGCCAGCCTGGCTTGCGACTATGAAGGTCGTAGATGCCGTGAGGGCCGTCCCAAAGATCGGCAGGGTCAAGACCCGCCAGATTCTGCTGCAAAAGAAAATTTCGCCTAGCAAGACACTGGGCGGCCTTTCAGCCAGACAGCGCCAGGCAATCATAGCCGAGCTGCCTGATCCAGCAAAGGTGCTGGCCAGTAAAAGCCAGCGCCAGGCCAGGCATCACCCGCAGTCGCAGCACATGGAGGCCCTTGAAAGAGCCAATTCCATCCGGATCAGCCAAGCCGTGTGCAAGCAAGCGATTGCCCGGGGCGAGCTGAGCGTCAGGGAGGTACTTACTAACCTCCCTCCCGAGATGGGTTCCATGACTATCATGGAACTGCTGAGAGCTCAGAATCGCTGGGGGCAGACCCGTGCACGTAGGCTGCTGTTTGGCGTCGGAATCAGCGAGCACAAATCCGTCGGTTCGCTCACAGAGCGGCAGCGGTCTATCCTTTGCATGGCATTGGATGCCAAGCAGCCGCAGATCAGTCTTCTTTCGGCGCAGACACCCGAGTTCGCTCTGACCTGAGCGCACAACACAAGCCCGCACCATTACGGTGCGGGCTTAAATTATTGCTTAATGAAGCATGTCGAATTGTGGTTCAAATAAGTACAGTTGGTGGAGCATGTCGGATTCGAACCGACGACCCCCTGCTTGCAAAGCAGGTGCTCTAGCCAGCTGAGCTAATGCCCCATCAACTATACTAATATGATTTCAATATTAAAGCCGGTGAACTAAGCAATTGTAAACAAATATTATACTAGCTACAAGTTAAGGTGAGTCTATCAACAGGCTATTAATATCAATCTTCTGCCCTACCCTCAAGCCGTACTCGTCGCTCATACCGGTATTCACCTCTAGAACGTACTGCACTGGTTTGCCGGAGGATATTGATACTTCACTGTTTGGCTGCACGTTTTTTGCTACCCGAACTACCTTGCCGCTGCCATCTATAAAGATTATATCCAGAGATATAGGCGTATCCTTCATCCAGAAAGTGCGCACGGCTTCATTATTATATACAAATAGCATACCGCAGCTGCGGCACAGTTCGTTCCTACCCATAAGCCCACGGTTACGCTCCTTCTCGGTATCTGCTATCTCCACGCTAGTCAGCGGCAGTGTGTGTATGCGCGAACTATTCATATATATAAGTAAAAGGACTGCGCAGGTTATAAGTATGGCAGTCGCTAGTAGCAATTTCTTCATTATTAAATTGTAACCTATGGAGAGTTCAATGGTGGGCGATCCAGGACTTGAACCTGGGACCTCGTCATTATCAGTGACGCGCTCTAACCAGCTGAGCTAATCGCCCTTATTCAAAACCAACAACCAATATATTTAACCAGATAGCCGAGGTTTTATCAACGAGCAGCCATTGTTTATTGACAGTTCGGTCTTTGTTCGGTAAACTGTAATCTATACCTTGAAATACCGGAGGAGATATGAGCAAAGCAGCCGAGCTTCAGCTAGTAGTTAGTTCTGCCAGACATTTGCTGTGTTCGGAGATACAGCACCTGCGGCAAGACTGCCGGCATAAACGGATTATCGAGGTCGATTACAAGCCACAAACCCATCTCCCCTCTCTAGCCCCTCGACGAATGTGTTTGGATTGTGGCATTGAGGAGCAGGGTTGGGGTGCCGGCTATAAGATCCTCACAAAAGAACCATTAGAGACGCTGAAAGACAGGGATGAGTTTTACAGCAGAAGACCATTCCCAGACCATGCCGACACCTGGGCTTGGTGTTATGGAGGCAGAGGTCATGCGGTACCAAAAGAAAATATCAATGGCCACTACCGGTGCAAACTTCACGAGCGGCAGGAGTCTCTTGCGGCTTAGTATTAGGCGGTCATTATATGGCCGCCTTTTTCTTTTGCTATAATACGCTTATGAAAAACTCTGATCTATCCGGCTGGCGTGAACAAATAGATGAGATCGACCAGCAGATTATTACACTCTTAGCCAAAAGGCATATTATAAGCCAAAAAATTGGAGAGATTAAAAGTAGCACCGGGCAGTCAGTGTATGATCCGCAACGAGAGAAAGAAATGCTTAAGCAGCAGCGGGCTCTGGCCGACAAGCTTCAGCTCGAACCAGAGTTTATAACCGAAATTTATCAAATTATCCTTCAAGCTTCTAAGAAGGTTCAAACTAAAGTTAAAGGATTGGCTAAATTATGATTTTAACCCAGATTCTATTAGGCTCCTTGGCTATCGCCCTAGGTATAGTGGGTCTCAAGTATAATTATCAGTTAGTAGGATTTACCGGCCATATCGGCTGGGTAGAGCGGTATTTAGGTGGCGGCAGTACATATGGTTTTGTAAAATTACTATCCGTACTATTAATTCTGGCCGGCATTATATATATGACAGGCCTGCATAAACCGGTCCTGGATTTTCTGCTCGCTCCCCTAATTCAAATGTTCCCAAAAATTTAAAAGCTTGGATAAGAAAAACAGCCCTAGCAGGCTGTTTTTAGTTTGAAAGTCATAGTAGTGCAGTGAACACCATTCACCTTGCGGTGAACGACCTAGAAGTTCCGCAGATCCGCTAAGAGCACTCTTTCGAAGCTCAATTAGTTTCTCTGGCCTCGGCCAAAATACCGAGGAATGCATTGCTGCATCGTTTCTCCCTAGAAAGGAGGTGATCCATCCGCACCTTCCGGTACGGATACCTTGTTACGACTTCACCCCAATCACCGGTTTTGCCTTAGGGCCTAGCAAGTAGGCACTTCGGGCACCCCCGACTTTCGTGGTGTGACGGGCGGTGTGTACAAGAGCCGGGAACGTATTCACCGTGGTATGCTGACCCACGGTTACTAGCAATTCCAGCTTCATGCAGGCGAGTTGCAGCCTGCAATCCGAACTGAGACCGGTTTTGATGGGATTAGCTCCACCTCGCGGTTTAGCGACCCGTTGTACCGGCCATTGTAGCACGTGTGTGGCCCGAGGCGTAAGAGCCATGCCGACCTGACGTCATCCCCACCTTCCTCCCGGTTGGCCCGGGCAGTCTCGCCTGAAAAATACAACAGACGACAAGGGTTGCGCTCGTTGCGGGACTTAACCCAACATCTCACGACACGAGCTGACGACGGCCATGCAGCATCTGTCACTTGTCCAGCCTAACTGACCCTCTAGTTTCTTAGAGGTGCGACAAGGATGTCAAGCCTCGGTAAGGTTCTACGCTTATCATCGGATTAAACCACATGCTCCACTGCTTGTGCGGAGCCCCGTCAATTCCTTTGAGTTTTAATCTTGCGATCGTACTCCCCAGGCGGCACACTTAACGCGTTAGCTTCCCAGCACAGAGGGTCGATACTCCATACTGGTAGTGTGCATCGTTTACGGCGTGGACTACCAGGGTATCTAATCCTGTTCGCTCCCCACGCTTTCGTGCCTTAGCGTCAGAAACGGCCCAGCAAGCTGCCTTCGCCATTGGTGTTCCTACCGATCTCTACGGATTTCACTCCTACACCGGTAATTCCACTTGCCTCTGCCGTCCTCAAGACACCCAGTATGAGATACAGTTCATATGGTTGAGCCACAGAATTTCGCATCTCACTTAAGCATCCGCCTACGCACGCTTTACGCCCAGTGATTCCGGATAGCGCTTGGGCCCTACGTATTACCGCGGCTGCTGGCACGTAGTTAGCCGGCCCTTATTCATTTGGTACCGTCATAATCTTCCCAAATAAAAGCAGTTTACGACCCGAAGGCCTTCATCCTGCACGCGGCGTTGCTCCATCAGGCTTTCGCCCATTGTGAAAGATTCCTTACTGCTGCCTCCCGTAGGAGTCTGGGCCGTATCTCAGTCCCAGTGTGGCTGGTCAACCTCTCGATCCAGCTACTGATCATCGCCTTGGTAGGCCATTACCCCACCAACAAGCTAATCAGACGCAGGCCCCTCCCGAAGCGCATTACTGCTTTGATCGCAAGCGATCACATGCGGTATTAGTCCGCCTTTCGGCGGATTATCCCCCACTTCGGGGCAGGTTCCAACGTGTTACTCACCCGTCCGCCACTGACCACTATCGAATTCGATATAGTGGTCCGTTCGACTTGCATGTGTTAGGCACGCCGCCAGCGCTCATCCTGAGCCAGGATCAAACTCTCCAAATATACGAGTCTTACCTCGTAAGAAAGTTTGAAACGCTGTCGTTTCAAAAGAATTGTATTTATACTCCATAGTTTTTGACGCTACAGAGTGTTTGGATTCACTGCACTACTTCAACTTTCAAGTTTCTGCGCCTGAAAAATAGCAGAAAAATAAAGCCGACATCTCTGTCGCTTTACTTCGATCGTTCTACTCTTTCAAGACGTTAATAAAGATTCTATAGGACTGCTGGGCGGCTGTCAACGTAAAAAATACCCTGGCATACTTGTTGTGCTTAAGACAACAATAGTTTTAACTATTTCCGTTTTTTCTTCTTGCGACGGTCTTTGTTAGGGCCCTCTATCCACTTTTGCTTGTCTAGCCGTGCTTTGTGTGCGGCTAGAGCCTCGCGGATCGGCTGCTTATATGCACGGAGTATTAATATCTTAATAACTGCCAGTGTTAAGAGTAAAACTAGCGGCCAAACCACCCACAATGCCCCTTCTATTTTCTCGTATTGCAGGAATGCCAATGCTAGACCGACCGATGCAAATACCGCATCTACAATAAAGACTCTTTTAACAACCGTTTTAACAGCTGTAACTTTAGCATATTTTTTAAGCAGCCAGATCCTGCCGGCTAGCACCCCAACCAGAAGGATCGCCGATAAAGCAGCTGTGAGCAAGGTGACTGCAAAGGGTACCGGTGTACTCAGCGTAGCAAGCAGTAAGCCGGCTCGGTCGATGTTAAATAATACTGCCAGCAGAGTTCCTAATGATGCTCCTACAATTACCTCCGATGGTTTATGGCCAAGCACTTCACGAATATGTTCTTGCTGGTGAAACATTGGTGCTCTGTCCTTATCCAGGCTTGCCAGTATATGGTTAATCGCCACCGCCTGCTCTCCGCTAGAGCGCCGGACGCCGAAGGAATCATACATTACAATACCGGCCAAAATCACAGTAATGCCAAATATAGCAGAAGTTGGGCCATCTATTAAAAAGGCCGTGGTGGAGAGTGAGGTTACCACCGCCGCATGCACACTAGGCATTCCGCCCGATGCATATAGATATTTAAAGTCTAGCCTGCCATGACTGGCCGCAATCACAAATTTTAAAAACTGGGCAATAGCCCAGACAGCAACCGGAACTACTATATACGGATTAATCATCGGCTTTTACCGTATCTGGCTGTGCTACTTCTTCTTCAATCTTAGACTCCCCCACTAGTGCCAGCGAGGCTACCTTATCCTTGTCATTCATTTTCATCATGCGAACACCCTGGGTTGCCCGGCCGATTAGCGAAACGCCCTTTAGTGGTAAGCGGATAATCTGACCATTTGTAGAAACAATTACAGCATCATCTGTAGTATCTGTAATAGCTCTTACATCCACGGTTTTACCCGTCTTCTCAGTTACCACACCGGCCTTAATACCCACGCCGCCTCTTGCGTGAGTTGCAAACTGCTCAATACTCGTGCGCTTGCCGTAACCGTTCTCCATAATTACAAGCAGCTGGGAGTTAGGCTGAACGACATCCATCCCCACCACCATATCACCTGCGCGCAAGCGTATACCGCGCACTCCCCTGGTAGCCCGGCCCATCGGCCGCGCATCTGTTTCTTTAAAGCGGATGGCCTGGCCGAGAGCGGTAGACATAATAATCTGGTCCTGACCACTGGTAAGTTTGACCCACTTCAGTTCATCGCCATCGTCGAGCTTAATGGCTACGATACCAGAGGTCCGAACGTTAGCATAATCTTTAAGCGGAGTCTTCTTCACTGTGCCCTTACGGGTAGCCATAAACAGATAGTGCTCAGCATCCGTAGCTGATGTGAAGGTGTTTAGCGAAGTCACCTTTTCATCTGGCTGCAATTGGATCACATTAACGATCGGCTGGCCTTTGGCTGTTCGCGAAGCGGCCGGAATTTCATAAACTTTAACCCTGAAAACACGACCCTTGTTTGTAAAGAACAGCATATAGTCATGGTTATTGGTCAGCACCATGTGCTCTACCACATCCTCTTCTTTAGTCGTCATACCCATAATGCCCTTGCCGCCGCGGCCTTGTGATTTATAGGTGTTGGCTGGTATACGTTTTACATAATTGCCTTGGGTCAGGGTTACTATCACCTGCTCGTTCGGTACCAGCTCCTCTTCTGAAAACTTACCTAATTCATTCGGAATTATTTTAGTTTTGCGATCATCAGCATATTTCTCTTTCAGTTCGGCAAGCTCCTCTTTGATAATTCGGAATATTTCTTTTTCGTCGGCTAAGATTTTTTCCAAACCGCTGATGAGCTTCATGAGCTCAGCCAGCTCATCTTCTATTTTCTGGCGCTCAAGGCCTGCCAGCGTACGAAGCTGCATGGCAAGTATTGCCTTGGCTTGTAAAACAGTCAATTTGAACTGTTTAATCAGGTTATTCTGTGCATCATCGGTGGTTCGGGAGGCCCGAATGGTTTTAATAACCTCATCTATATGATCGAGCGCAATCTTTAAGCCTTCTAAGATATGGGCTCTGTCCTTGGCTTTACGCAGTTCGAACTCGGTTCGCCGGCGCACTACTATCTGACGGTGAGCCACGAACTCGCGCAGAATCATCTCCAGGCTCAAAACCCTGGGCTGAATGCCGTCTACCAATGCCAGCATATTTACATGGAAGGCTGTCTGCATCGGCGTCATCTTATATAGCTGGTTCAGAATTTTCTTGGGATATGAGTCTTTCTTCAGTTCAATCACGATCCTTACCCCATTACGCGAACTTTCATCGCGCAGGTCGCTAATGCCTGTAATCTTCTTTTCCTTCACCAAGTCGGCAATCTTCTCTACTAGTACCGCCTTATTCTGGGCGTATGGAATTTCGGTGATAATGATGCGGAAGTTGCCCTTTTTGTCTTCTTCAATCTCGGCTACCGCGCGGATGACAATCGAGCCCTTGCCGGTACCGTATGCCTGGCGGATCGATTCCTGACCGTAAATAGTGCCGCCGGTTGGGAAATCTGGCCCTTGTACGAATTTCATGAGGTCTTCTACTGTGCAGTCGGGGTTATCTATTAAATAAGTGATGCCGTCTACCAGCTCGCCAAGGTTGTGCGGTGGAATGTTCGTGGCCATACCGACGGCAATACCCATTTGCCCGTTTAAGAGCAGGTTGGGCAGTTTAGCCGGCAGTACCACTGGCTCTTTCTGGGAGCCATCGTAGTTAGGCCTGAAATCAACCGTTTCTTTCTCTATATCAAATAGCAGTTCTTCGGCAATTCGGGTTAGTCTGGCCTCGGTATAACGCATAGCAGCGGCCGAATCGCCATCCATTGAGCCAAAGTTACCCTGGCCGTCTACCAGCGGGTAGCGATAGCTGAAATCCTGGGCCATACGCACCATAGAGTCATATATAGCAGCATCTCCATGAGGGTGGTACTTGGCCATTACCTCACCGACTACATTGGCACTCTTGCGGTACTTGGCGGTATGCCGCAGGCCAATAGTGTTCATGGCATGCAGGATGCGCCGGTGCACGGGCTTAAGCCCATCGCGCACGTCTGGCAAGGCGCGAGAAACTATCACACTCATGGCGTAATCGAGGTAGCGGTTTTCCATTACACTCTCAATAGTGGCAGGTTTAACCGTGCCGAGATTCGGGTCTACAATAACCTCCTCGTTGGATTCCGGTTTCTCTTCAGGCTGTAGTAGTGGTTCTTGCTTAGCCATGTTAAATGTCCAGGTTTACTACGCTTTTGGCATGAGTCTGTATAAAGTTCTTCCGTAAAAGAACTTCCTCACCCATCAGTTTATTAAATATTGCATCAGCCTTTTCGGCATCTTCAACCGATACCCTAAGCAGAATGCGCCCCGCTGGGTCCATAGTAGTTTCCCAAAGCTGGTCGGCATTCATTTCACCCAAACCCTTGTAGCGCTGGATGTCAGAAAAGCCAGCCGCCTTTAAGCGCTCCTTCATTTGGTTGTCTACTATCTCGGTTTCCTCTACCGTCTGCCCGGTTTCCGCTTCTGCCTCGGCCGACTCCTCCTCTTCACTATCTTCAGACTTAATATCCACGGCCTTCGCCTTCTCCTCCTCAGACGCCTTACCCTTACGCTCTTTTATCAGCTCATCCAGCGTTTTCTCTAACTCATCATCATTATATATATAGAGCTTTTTCTTCTTACCAGCGCTTAGTAGATATAACGGCGGCTGGGCGATATACAAATGCCCGCCATTAACCACCTCTGGCATATGGCGGTAAAAGAAGGTTAATAGCAGCGTGCTAATGTGCGCACCATCCACATCGGCATCTGTCATGATAATCACACGGTGATAGCGCAGCTTAGAAACGTCAAACTGCTCAGCTATACCAGTGCCCAGGGCCTTTACGATATTTACAATTTCATTATTACCAAGCATCCGGTCTAGGCGGGCTCGTTCAACATTTAAAATTTTGCCTCTCAGCGCCAAAATAGCCTGGAACTCACGGTCCCGGCCGCTCTTTGCTGAGCCGCCGGCACTATCGCCTTCTACTAAATATAATTCCGACTTGGAAGGGTCTTTACTCGAGCAGTCAGCCAGTTTACCCGGCAGGGTCATGCCTTCCAGGGCGCCCTTGCGGATTACAGTATCCCTAGCTGCCCTGGCTGCCATACGGGCACGAGCCGAAAGCAGTGATTTACCGATAATTTTCTTGCCTTCGTTCGGATTTTCTTCCAGATAGTAGCTGAACCACTCATTAGTAACCTGTTCAACTATCCCCCTTACCTCTGGGCTTCCAAGCTTAGCTTTGGTCTGACCTTCAAACTGCGGGTCTGGCAGCTTTACCGAAATAACAGCTGTAAGGCCCTCCCGTACGTCATCGCCAGTCAAATTATCATCGTTTTCTTTCAGCAGGCCGCACTTACGGCCGTAGTCATTTATAACCCTGGTTAAAGATGAGCGGAAGCCGGTAATGTGCGTGCCGCCTTCGGCATTGAATATGTTATTGGCAAAGGCTTTGACGTTTTCACTAAAAGATTCCGAGTACTGTACCGCAATCTCCACCACCGTATCGCCCACCGTCTTCTCTACATAGAACGGCGGCTGATTAACTACCGTCTTGTCCTTATTTAAATGCTCTACATATGAGCGAATACCGCCTTCAAAATAGTAACTGTACCTCTGGCCGCTTGCTTCATTTACAGCCTTCACCAGTATGCCCTTGGTCAAATAAGCCTGATGTCGCAGATAATCTAAAATAGTCTGGTAGTTGAACTCTATTGATTCAAAAATATCGGCGTCGGGGTAAAAGGTAATCCTAGTACCATTCTTATCGCTACTGCCGACCGGCTTCACATCACTCAGCGGGACGCCTTTTTTGTATTCCTGGCGATAAACCTTGCCGTTTTGATATACCTCAGCCGTGAGTGCGGTCGATAGAGCGTTTACCACACTAATGCCGACGCCATGCAAACCGCCAGAGACTTTATATCCACCGCCGCCGAACTTACCGCCAGCATGCAGCACCGTTAGTACTGTCTCTAGGGCGCTTTTACCGGTGGTCTTGTGCTTATCTACGGGGATACCACGCCCATCATCGGTCACAGTCACCCCTCCATCGGCTTGCAATACCACCTCTACCTCGGTAGCGTGTCCAGCCAGAGCCTCGTCTATAGAGTTATTAACGATCTCCCACACTAAGTGATGCAGACCCTCAATACCAGTGCCGCCAATGTACATACCGGGCCGCTTTCTGACCGGCTCTAGACCTTCAAGGACTTGAATTTGTTCAGCTGTGTATTTCTGTTTTTCAGCCATTAAGAATAATAATCCACCATTATTTAAACAAAAATAAAAGGCGTGCTCACCTACTTGCTCCCTTAATTATACCGCTTCCGTATCAGACAAGCAACCAATAAGCATAACTAATTTACTTATATTACTGCTTGCTACAACCATAAGCAAAATGGTTAAATAACCATAGTATAAAGGTGAGTGGCCTCATGTTCCGCCAAATTATATCAAACTTAAGCTTAAGCCCAGCTGCCGGCCAGCAGCTGACGTTCTATTTCCGCCGGCTGCAGCGCGAGCAGATTACCCGCACGCTTTCAGTAATCTCAGCCGTGGGGCTGATGTTTATGCAGGTAGCCGCAACCATAGTACCCCCTACCAGTGTGAATGCTGCCTCCAGCAACGATATAATCCGCGGCGGTATCGGCACCAAGCACCCGCAGAAAACGCTGCTTAATATATATGACAACGATCGTGAGATTAGAGCCCTCTTTAACCACTATGGTGTAAACCGTAATGATATAAAAAAAACTAAACACGGCACCCTGAGTTCTAGTAATAAAAACTTCAAGTCCCTCGGCCGCAACCCCCACTCTGAGCTCGATCGGCGTGTAAGTATAGGTGGGAAGACATACTACCTGCGGCCGCTGCATAGCTGGGGTACCGGTGTTACGTACAAAGTACTAGAAGGCCGCCGACATGGCGATAACCGCTACTTTGCAATCATGATCAATTGTGGGAATTTGGTGCTAACGGATACTACACCCGAGGTTAAAGCACCATCTCCTCCTCAGTTAAACGTTTCCAAGGCGGTTGCCAGTGGGCCAGCGAGCGGCGCCAAAATAAAACCAGGCCAAGAGGTAACCTTCCGCCTGCGATTTAACAATAGCGGCAAAGGCGCGGCAAATGATGTAGTGATTGGCGACCGCATACCGAATGAATTTGAGTTTATTAGCCAAGGTGATCTGAACGTTACCGGTGCTCAGGGTAAGATTGGGCGCAACCACACTAACCTTGCAGGGCTTGGTGGTGAGCCGGCCGGATTCTTTGCCTACTGGAAGATAGATAAACTAAACCCAAAGGGCAGCGGCTACGGAGATATTAAAGTGCGGCTCAAAAGCACTGTTAAAGATGGTCTTAGGGTCTGTAATCGCGGCTTTATAGACGCTAACGGTGAGAAAGTGAAATACTCGAACCAAATCTGCTACTCATCCAGCGTTATTGCCCCTGCGACACCTGCAGCGCCCACTACTCCGCCTGCAACTCCTGCTCCTACACCTGCTCCAACGACCGCACCAACTGCACCTACTCCCCTGCCCCAAGCCGAGCCCACACTATCACCCGATATATCCCTTCAGAAATCAGCCGTTATCATTACAGTGGCCGGTCAGCAGGTTACTCCGTCTGCCGCCCTTGCCCGCGCCGGTGACAGCGTGAAATACACTCTAAGTACCAGTAATACCGGCCTGGGCGCGCAAAGCGACTACGAAATTACCGAGGAAATTAATGACATTCTAGAATATGCCGATGTTGCTGACGCGGGCGGGGCGGTACAGGCCGGAGGTACGCTCAAATGGCCGAAAGTAGACATTCCGGCCGGCAGTACTGTTATAAAAACCTTTACCATCAGGGTTAAATCTCCTCTGCCTACCACTCCGGCCTCCAGCTCCGATCCGCAATCGTTCGATCTGATAATGGATAATATTTATGGTAACGCTGTAAGTGTAAAGCTAGAACCGCCAACCACTGCAAAGCAGGTTGAGACGGCCAGCGCCCAGCTGCCGCAGACCGGCCCTATTGGTAATACCATAGCCTTCGCTTTTATCGCACTTGCGGTCTATTTTTACTTCCGCAATCGCCAGCTTGTGCATGAAGTAGCAATATTAAGACACGATTACCAAGGAGGTGGAAGATAATGGAGCGCCAGCCAAAATCCAATGAAGTATTTACTGCCGGCTCAGCCGAAGCGCTAGAAAGACTAGCCGGAAAAACAGAGAGAAAAGTTGGCCCGGAGGCCGCGGCTAATCAAGAAAAGCTGCTGGAGCGGGCGCGGGAAACTATTGAAAAAACCGAAACAGCCCCCAAGCACGAAGCCAAAAAAGGCCTTATGGAATCTGGGTCCTCCACTGGTATATCACGCAAACTGCACTACCGCGAAACCATGGTGAGCCTGCAGCGCCGGCTTAAGCCTGCCAGCCGTCGGTTCAGCCGGCTTATACATCACCCAGTGGTAGAGGCAGCCAGTGAGGTCGCAGAGCGCACAGTGTTTAGGCCGTCTGTTACGGCCGGTGCAGGGTTAACTGCCCTTATAGTTGGCGGAGCCATGTATGGGTTCGCCTGGTATTACGGCTTTAGCCTGCAGGGCTCCGAACTGCTCATACTCTTAATTATCGGCGGCATCAGCGGTTTATTATTAGAAGTCCTCATCCGCTCGTTCAAGCGCATGACCAGAGGCTGACCTCACGTCACACCAAAAGAAGTTTATTCGAGCCCATAAACCGTTACTCTGGATCCGGCTAGAAAGTTTCCCCCTATCGGCAACAAGGTTACACGATTAATCGCAGCTGTACTCTTCCACCAGCCGGCGGCAGACCCTGTATAAAAGTTCGCTGTCGTGGTGCCTTGCTTAAAACCATTTGTCGATTGGATGGTTTTATGGTTGCTGGTGTTTGCATAATATGGAATCTCTATTTTTTGGCTGCCAAAAGTATTGCCTGGCGAGTTACCGGCAGGCGTCGGACCTAATACAATCTGAGATGCACTGACCCCCTCATTCGTTCCGAGGGACGCATTATGACGGGTTATTTGCAGTACATAGTCATAGTTAGCACCGCTATCATTATTAAACCTCAGGTATACATCGCTGTTCAGCTGGGAGTCTGAACCACGCAGATAGGCCACAATCTGTAAATGCGCAAAGTTAGATGGAATA
>DATLOE010000016.1 GCA_035536395.1 Candidatus Dormiibacterota bacterium | reverse complement strand
AATAATAGATAATTTCTTAATGTTACTTTTGTGAGCACAAAAGTAACCAAAAAGCTCCCGGCACCGTCTGGGTCTTACGCCCCATAATGCTCACTCCGCTCAGCACTCGGTTCGCACCAACTATCTGTTGCTGCGGAACTCCCCGGCTACTGCCGGGTCAAACAGTCCTCGCAAGCAGATTACTGGCTGCTCCCTCGCTTGAGGTCGTTCGAGTGCCGGTGTTAGGGATTAAATATCAAAACTTCTATTGGATGATACAGTTCAAGGCAGAGCCGAGCACTGGACTAAAGCGTACAGATTAGTACGGTAAAGGAAGCGCGCAGGCTCTAACGCCGAAATGTGCAGCCAAGAGAAGTTTATCGAGAGACGAAGGTCAGGGCGTGGCCCTTATTCCCGGCACGGCCGGTACGGCCGATACGGTGAATGTAATCGTCGTAGGTGTTGGGGGTATCAAAGTTAATCACGTGGCTGACATTATTAATGTCTAGGCCGCGAGCTGCTACATCTGTAGCTACCAGTACTCGTACCCGGCTGCCCTTAAAGGCATCTAGTGCCCGCTGGCGCTGGGGCTGGCTTTTATTGCCGTGGATAGCCTGGGCGCGAATGCCTTGCTGGTCGAGCTTATCGGCCAGCTTCTGTACGCCATACTTGGTTTCGCCAAATACCAGTACCTTTTCGAATTCAGGCTTCTGCAGCATTTCACTTAAGATCTGGATCTTCTCTTCCTTGGAGCTGGCGTGGATCACATTCTGCTCTACGTTCTGGCTGGTATTACCCTGCCGCACGCTGACAGTTACCGGGTCCTTGAGGAATTCCCAGGTAAGCCTGTCTATCTGAGGGGTGGTAGTAGCGCTAAAAAAGAGGGTCTGGCGCTGCTCGGGCAGCTGCTGAATAAGGTGGCGAATGTCGTTAATAAAGCCCATATCTAGCATACGGTCGGCTTCATCTAGCACTAAGGTATGGGTGGCAGCTAGCTTCAGTACTCCCTGTTGGTTTAAGTCCTTCAGGCGCCCGGGGGTACCTATAATCAGCTGCGGCCGGCGCTGTAGCGCGCTGATCTGGCGATACATACTAGTACCACCCACGCATAATGCCGAGTACAAGCGCAGGCCCTTGGCGAAAGCGTTGAATTCATCGTTAATCTGGGTAGCCAGCTCACGGGTAGGCGCTATAATCAGGGCCGAACCGCGGCCGCCGGCTGCATGCAGGCGCTCGATAATCGGCAGAATAAAGGCTGCCGTCTTACCGGTACCGGTATTAGCCAGGCCGATAACATCCTTACCTTCCAGGGCTGGGGCTATAGCACCGTCCTGAATAGGGGTCGGAGTTTCGTATTTGCGCGCAGTAATGTTGCCCTGCAGCTCGGGGCTGAAGGCAAAATCGCTAAACCGGTGCAGGATCTCAGGGTTTACCTGCTCTGCACCCATTATGGCTTTGTTAATAAATTTTGCTGGGTCGATGTAAGTGCCGCTAAACTTACGACCGCCGCCACGACTGTTATTAGTATGGCCAGTGTTAAACCGACGCCGCTTGTTGCGGGCAGGCAAAAAAGCTCTGTTGTTCATTATCTCTTGGGTTTCCTTTGCATTTAATTCTAACTGGATGAACAGCCAGAACTATCTGCAAGACCGGTATTCATCTGCGGTTACTGCTATTAGCGTAACTGCAATCAGTAACTGCAATCAGTATTAAC
This sequence comes from Candidatus Dormiibacterota bacterium, assembly GCA_035536395.1. NCBI lineage: Bacteria > Bacillati > Candidatus Dormiibacterota > Candidatus Dormiibacterota bacterium. The sequence goes on along the minus strand of DATLOE010000016.1, from coordinate 5,074 downwards.
ATAACTCTAACATAAAATTTATACCTTGTCTAATATTGATCTCTTGATCTTCTTTACCAAAGAAGCAAATGTTTATTACTTTTGTAAGCACAAAAGTAACCAAAAAGCTCCCGGCATCGTCTGCCTGCTGGCAGAATGCTCACTCCGCTCAGCACTCAGTACGCAGAAAGCATCTGTTGCTGTGGAACTCGGCTACTGCCTCAAACAGTCCTCGCAAACAGATTACTTTCTGCTACGAGCGCTTGAGGTTGTTCGAATGCCGGTGTTTAGAGATTAAAAATATATGGTTTTGCCCCAAAAAACGCACGCAACCTGGCGTAGCCAAGGGGCTACTAAGTTTTTTGCGTGTAAAACAAACCAGCGCCCCGCAGGGGTATTGGGAGTAGGTACTATTGGCGCGCGTGAGACGGTTATGATTCTGATAACGGCAGCTTGGACTAGAGTTTCTCTAGTTTCCCCAGGGCCTTCTTAAGATCGATACCTTTGTGCTTTAGGAGCGGCTGCCAGAGATCCCCCTTCTTTGCGAGCCGCTTCTGGATCGTTTTGATATTAAAGGCGCTGACATCGAGCTTATCCGTAACCTCGCTCCATTCCAAGGGTGTGGCTACCGGTGCCCCATCTCTGGGGCGTAAGGAGTAGGCGCAGGCTAGGGTCTGGCCCTTGCGATTCTGCAGATAATCCAGATATACCCGCTTCTGGCGCTTCTTGGGCATCCTCTCCAAGCTGGTCGTATCTGGAAGGCGCTTATTGACTATAGCTGCGATCAGATGGGCGAACTGTTTGGATTGCTCGTAGGTGTACTTGCCCGCTAGAGGCACGTAAACGTGCAGCCCAGTGGCTCCGGAGGTCTTGCAGTAGTTTACTGCCCCAATCTGATCAAGCAGCTTGTGGACCTCCTGGGCGGTCCTGACAACCTCTGTAAAGGGAATATCTTCCGGATCAAGGTCTATTACGCAAAAATCAGGATAATCTGCCTTCGGTACCCGAGAAAGCCAGGGGTTCATCTCGATGCACCCTAATTGCGCCATGTACAACAGCGCCCGCTCATCTGTACAGACAAGGTAGTTAATCTCCTTACCGGCCGATTCCGACTGCACATCGTGGGTTTTGGCCCAGTTAGGAGGGTGGTCGATATCTTTTTGGTAAAAACCCTCCTTTGTAATGCCGTCCGGGTGGCGGTTGAGTGACATCGGCCTGTCTTTCAGATACGGCAGAATGTTGCCGGACATTTGTTTATAGTAATTAATAACATCGCCTTTGGTTAGTTTGTCTTTGGGGAAGTAGATCTTATCCAGATGGGTCAGTTTAACTTCATCGCTGCTGTCTGCAGTTGCCACCTCCCGTACTACCTCCTTCGCATCTTTATCTTCCCTTAGGCCTACGAATATCGGCTGGCGCATAATGCCCTCGGCTGTCCACTCGGCAAAGTTAACCTCGCAGACTAGCTGCGGTTTAAGCCAGTGTACAGCGGCGTTAGTTTTGAATTTTGTATCAAATGGTGAGTTTTTGCGTTCCAATGGCTTTAATTTTTTATGAAGTTCGTCTAGCTGCTCCTGCGTCAGCCCGCCGCCGGTGTGGCCGATGTACTTCAGTTTGTCTCCCTCGTATACACCTAGCACCAGGGCGCCTAGTGATTTGCGGCTGCCCTTGGGCTCGGTGTAGCCGCCGATTACGGCCTCCTGCCGCTGATGGGTCTTAATCTTCAGCCATGAGCGGCTGCGCCTGCCGATCAGATATGGGCTATCTGCTTGTTTGGCAATGATACCCTCAAGGCGGTTTTTGGCAGCGGCTTGAAAGAACTCCACTCCTTTGGCTGCAATATGATCGCTATACTGTACCACTTTCAGTCCCTTTATCAGCTTGGCTGCCACTTGCCTGCGGCTGGTTAAGGGCAGCTCGCGCAGATCGCGGCCATTGGCATATGGCGCATCAAACACGAAGTAGCGCAGGGTGCCCTCGCCGGTCTTCTGGTAGTTCTGCAGCCGGCCGAAATCGGAGCGGCCATTTTGATCTACCACCACCATCTCTCCGTCCAGAATGCAATCCGGCAGGGCGGCCAGCTCTTCTGCCGCCGGAGCGAAAACTTGTGTGTAGTCTCTACCATTACGGGAGAGAAGCCGCACCGTGCCATTTGCGATATGGGCCAGTATGCGGTAGCCGTCCCACTTGATTTCGTATAGCCAATCTTTATCATCAAACGGCTTGTCTGCAAGTGTGGCCAGCATGGGCGCGAAGTCACTTGGCTGCTCGGCCTTAGGAGCCTTAATATTAAGCTTTTCGGCCTTTTTATTGCGATCGTTATTATCTTTACTGTCTTTATTGCTATTGCTGCTCTGCCGCTTGCTACCAGCTTTTGCCAGCTGTTCCATACTTTTACCGGATTTGGCCGATTTATCTTGCTTGGTCACATCTTTTTTAGCGGCATATTTATCGTCTTTTTTAATCAGCAGCCAGGAATCCTTGGCGTATCCAGTTTTAACTAGTACGAACGCTCCATTCAGCTTTTTGCCATGGAGTACGAACTTCAGATCGCCTTTATGCAAACCGGCTTTTACGTTCTTTTCGGCCTCTTTTCTGGGGCTGGCCTCGTAATCGGCGTAGGTGCCTTCGTCCCACACCATTACGGTGCCGGCGCCGTAGTTGCCCTCAGGTATGACGCCCTCGAACCCCCGGTAATCCATAGGGTGGTCTTCTACCTTCATAGCCAGGTGACGTACATCCGGATCCAGGCTTGGGCCCTTGGGTACGGCCCAACTTTTCAGTACGCCGTCGATTTCCAGGCGCAGGTCGTAATGCAGACGGGTGGCTTCGTGCTTCTGCACCACAAAACGAAGAGCTTTACCGCTCGCCTTGCCCCCAGCCGGTTCCGGCGTTTTGGCTAGATTTCGCTTAGATTTGTATTTGGCTAGCGACATCCCTAGCCCGACTTGGTCTTCGCTTGTTTATCGAGACTAGCCTTAAGGGCAGACATTAGATCTCCGACCTTGGTCGGCTCGGGCTCCGCACCTTTCTTGGGTGCCGGCTTACCCTTAGCTTTCTTCTCTATCGCTTCCTGTAGTTCCTCTATGTAAGTATCGTGGAAATCTTCTGGTATAAAAGGTTCAGTCAGTTGTTCGATCAGTGCCATAGCCATCTTAATTTCTTTCTGGCCGGCTTTTGACCCCGCAGGCAAGTCAAGCTTAGCCGGGCTACGGATCTCTGTGGGGAAGCGCATTTGGTTCAGTACCAGCGCACGGCCCACTGGCTTGAGCGCACCCAAATGCTCGCGGTTGCGAAGTACAAATTTGGCAATCGCGATCTTACCGGATTTATTCAGCGCATCTCTAAGGAGGGCGTAGGATTTATCGGCTCCCTTCTGTGGCTCTAGATAGTATGGCTTTTCGTAGTAGCGTGAATCTATCTCCCCCTCCAAGACGAACTCAGCGATATCTATAGTTTTAGTTTTGCGGGCGTTGGCTCGCTTAAAATCCTCATCTGTGAGAACGATGTAGTCGCCGTCTTTATATTCATAGCCTTTTACGATCTGGTCGTACGGGATCTCCTTGCCGTCGCGGCGGCAGATGCGGGCGTAGCGGATAGGGCTTAAATCTTTCTTGTGCAGCATGGTGAGGTCTAGCCCCTCATTATGCTCACTGCCGCTGTACAGACGCACCGGAATATTGATAAGTCCGAAACTGATAGATCCTGTCCAAAGCGCTCTCATAAGCTTCCCTTTTTTCTAAGTATAAATTCAGAGGTTAACGGTTTATATAGCCAAAACCACAAACCATACCGCTTATGCTAATAATATACCAGATTTAGGGCTAAACCGTAACGGTTTGGGACGTGCGAAATTTTTGGATAACTTCCCTAGCTTCGGCCGGGTTTTTGGTCTGCATCATTTGAGTGCGCAGTTCAGAGGCGCCGTCGAACCCGCTGATATAGACCTTAAAGAACTTCTTCAGCGGGTCATAAGATTTGCTCTCGCCCCAGGTTGCCTCATACAGATCCAGGTGCTGCAGCAGAACATCAAAAGATTCATCTCTTGATAGTTCTCGCCCTTCGGGGTCGAACAGTAGTAAATTATGGAATATACCTCGGCCGACCATAATTCCGTCGGCGCCAGTCTCACTTGCTAGCTCCTCCCCCTGTTTGCGACTTAGCACATCACCGTTGCCGATTATGAGGGTGTTTGGCGCAACTCTATCGCGGATTTTTACGGCTTTGGCGATCTCCTCCCACCTGGCCGGAACCTTACTCATCTCCTTGGCTGTACGGGCATGCAAGGTGAGGGCGTCTATACCTTGCCCCAGCAAGAACTCCACCCACTCTTCTGTTACTTGCTTACCAAAGCCGAGGCGGGTTTTGACGCTGACAGGTAATGAGCCGGCATTTGCTTTAACGGCTTTAATGATCTCGGCCGCCCTTGGCCAGTTCTCTTCTTTTATCAGGCCGGCGCAGCAGCCACGGCGGCAGATGCCTCGCTCCGGGCAGCCCATATTAATATCTATACCGGCAAAGACCCCCTGCCCGGCCAGTTCGGCCGTCATTTGGCCAAGCGTTTCTGGGTTAGCACCCCAGATCTGGGCAATGATGGGAACCTTTAGATTGCGCTCGCTTTTATTTACCAGCAGCTTGCGGCTGACGCTAGAGCGCCCCTTAGGGTGCATAAAGCCATCGGCATTGGCAAACTCGGTAAACGTCAGGTCGGGCGCGGCGGCACGCACTACCACCTCGCGGAAGACGGTATCTGTTACATCGTCCATCGGCGCTAGAATAAAGAACGGCTTTTTGAGTTTTTGCCATACGTTTTTCATACGATTCTTATCCTATCACAAATTGACAAAACTCATAAAAGATACTAGGGTATACAAATCTCTTAGCGTACCTACTGAAAGGATCTAGCGTGCCGCTAGTGACCCTTACCTGCCATAAAGACTGGTATCCGCCAGAGGTGGCCTATGCCAGCAGTGAGATGAGCGACCAGCAGATGCATATAGTGGATTTCGCCCGGGAACTGCCGGCTTTTATGCTGGCATATGCCGAAAAACTGCACCTGGAGCCCAACACTCCGCCAAACGCTATTCAGGTAGAC
>DATLOE010000015.1 GCA_035536395.1 Candidatus Dormiibacterota bacterium | reverse complement strand
AATTTGGCTGTTTGCTTAAATATATTCATTAATTAACCGTTATCTTCTGGGTGTCAGATACGCCCTTGGCTTTATCTGAGCTGAATTCTATCTTGGCCTCCCATTCGCCCTTTGCAAGACTGGATTTGCTGATCTCTACCTGACAGGCATAATAGGAGGTTATTAGTTTAAGTGGAGCCTGGCCTGTAGCTCTCGGCGAGCCAGCCTTCGTCATGACCAGAGTGCAGGTTCCGCTGGTCTGGCCATCTACCATTGCGGCGGCATAAACCATACTTGCGTCTTGGCCGAGAGATGTGATATTTACGTTTGCCCTGCCTGTTTGTTGCTCTGTGGCCCCGTTTTGTTGCCTGTAGTAAGCCTCATTGTCCTTTTTGGGATCTAAGTTGGCCTTGGCTTCTTCCTCCTGAAGTATTTGCTGTTCGGTTTTACCCTGATTAGCTTTATCTTGAGTAGATTTAATATAAAAAGCGGTGCCAATAGCCAAGGTGGCTAAGGCAATGGTAATGATTAGTGCGATTTTGTTTTTGGTTTTTTTCATTTCAAGCCCCCTAAAAATCCGCTTTTTCAGGGGTTATTATATCATTTTTGTTTATCTGTTGTAAACCTGTTGGCTTTTGCCCTTGCATAGCTTTTATTTAACCGTTATCGGGAAGAACTGCCCCACATCCTCATTCAGCCAGGTTAAACTTTCGGCTAGTGGGTTAAAGTATTCACGATAGGTGCCGCCACCAGCCGGCACCGTAATAGGGAACTCAAAGGTAGCAACTCCGCCTGGGGCTACGCTTGCCTCTAGCATCGTTCCCGGCCGGGAAGGTGTAATCCACGCCCCAGTAGCAAACCGACTGTGCCTCTCCAGTGGATGGGCTGTGCCGATTCTGAGCGGGTAATTTCCGGTTTTAAGCCAAGTAGCGTTACCAGTATTATTAGCTCTAACCTGCAACCAGGCCGTTTGACCTGGTGACATATTGCTTAAATCTACCGAGGTGGTTTTAGAACTATCGGTATAGGCAGCTTGGGAATTCCAACTCCAGGTGTAGCTGTCTTTGACTGTGATGACAAAATGCTGCCCCACATCCTCATTCAGCCACATATAGTGCTCTGCTAGCAGGTTAAAGTACTCACTAAAGGTGCCATTACCGTTGGGAATAGTAATTGGGAATTTGAAGGTTGCTATCTGCCCTGGCGCTACACTGGCTTCTTCCATAGTGGCCGGCCGGGAAGGTGTAATCCACGCCCCAGTAGCAAACCGGCTGCGCCGCTCGAGCGGTGGCGCTCCACCGATACGCACCGGGTTGGGGCCGGTTTTCTGCCAAGTAATGTTGCCGGTATTTGTAGCTCTGACCACCAGCCAGACCGTTTGCCCAGCCCCCATATTGGCCAAATCAATTGGAGTAGTCAGTGAGCTATCGGTGTAAGAGGCCTGCGAACTAAAGCTCCAGGAGTAATTAGTAAGCGAATGGTGCAGGTTGATTCGCCCATGGCCGTACTGATCAGTGCGCACGGCGCCCTTCATACCGGCAACCTTATCGGCTCCGTTTTTGATCCAGCGAGTAATTTCTGTAGGCGTAGAAGAAGGGTATTGGGTCTTTATTAGAGCGGCGAGGCCGGCTGCTTGCGGGGTAGACATAGAGGTGCCGCTGGCATAAGCATAGGAGCTGGTGCCGTTAGTGGCCTGCCACCAAGTGGTGCGTACGCTTACACCAGGAGCAGAAATCGCTAGCTGCGGCCCGGTGCTGGAAAAACTAGCCAAATTATCATTTGAATCCGTAGCCCCCACCGAAATCACCCCAGGGTAGAGTGCGGGGTAGATCATATTGCCCGGGCCGCTATTACCGGCGGCGGCTACTACTATGATGTTTTTGCTTTGTGCGTATTCAACGGCGCTCTGCAGCAAGGGGTCAAAACCATCCGCCCCTAAGCTAAGGCTGATCACATGTGCATTATTATCGGCTGCGTATCTTATGCCGGCCGCAACTTCGGCGGTTTCTCCTACACCGTTATCACCCAGCACTTGTACAGGCATTACCTTACAGAGCCAGCATGTGCCGGCAATACCGGTTCCGTTATTAGTTTGAGCTCCAGCTAGGCCGGCCGTCATAGTACCGTGAGCAGCGTATTGGTTAAGCGGCTCAGTGGTGCCGGCGCTGACGTCATTATCGCCAGTTGTGCCATTTCCGACGTAATCCCACCCCCGCCAGTCATCTGTCAGGCTGTTGCCGTCATCATCGCGATTATTACAGCTCTTATCGAGCGGCAGCCCTCTTGATGTGCAGTTGGGCGCACCGCCTTCAAGGACGGTGATCCCTGTTTCATTTGGGTTAGACCACCACTTGTTCTTAATATCATCATGGTTTAAGCCGAAGCCGGTATCTATCACCGCTATTACGGTTGAGGCGCTGCCTGTAGAAACATCCCAGCCCTGCGGTGCGGAAGTAATAGGCGGCGCGTATTGCTGGCTGTAGAGGGAGTCGTTAGGTATGACTAAGGCCCGATACTGGAGGTTGTCAGATACAGAGACAATTGCTTGGTCGGGCGGCAGCTGCGATTTTGGTGTACGGGTTTTGTAATAGCCTAAAGGCACTTTAATAAGCTCTATCTGGTGTTTGGCCTCGTACTCTTCGGCAGCTTGCTGTGAAGTGAATTTAATTAAGGTCGGTTCCTCGGCAAGCTTAGGCTTGGAATTGGCGGGTTTGCCGGGTTGATCGCTGGTTTCTTGCGGGCTTTTATCTGTATGAAAAGACGGTATGGTTTTTATGTAATACTCCCCACCTGCGGCCAGGGATGCAAGTAAAATAACAGCTAATACGATTTTATTCCTGGCTTTTTTCATACATCCTTAATAGATTTCAGGGTATTATTATACAATTTTTTCTTACCTGTTACAATCTGTAGCTTTTGCCAAAATTAAGCCGTCTTTGCCGCTTATTGTATAATCGTGGAATGATTATCGTGATTATAGCTGGCGGGGCCGGCACCAGACTCTGGCCGCTTTCGCAGGCAGATACCCCCAAGCATCTCCTGAGTTTAATAGGCAAGCAATCTCTCTTGCAGGATACCTATAAGCGATCCGCAGCCATCACAAAAAACATATACGTAATTACTGAGGCTTCTCATGCAGAAGAAGTGCGCAAACAGTTACCGAAACTAAAGCCAGATCGGGTAATTGCAGAGCCTGCCAGACGAGGAACGGCTTCGTGTATTCTTTTAGCTTTGGCTCATCTTAAAAACCGCATAAAGCCGGGGGAGCCAGTAGTCTTTTTGCATGCCGATCATCACATTACAGACACTAAGAGTTTTGCCCAGGCCGTCCGGTTTGCGGCTGAGGGTTCGGTAAAATATCAAAAAATAACACTTATCGGCCTAAGACCAACCTACCCTGCGACTGGTTTCGGTTATATACAGGTCGGCAAGAAAGTAGAACAGAAAAAGAGCCTACATTTGAACAAGACGCTGAAATTTGTCGAAAAGCCCGATGCCCCAACGGCTGGCAAATACTTGAGGAGCGGAGATTATTTGTGGAATCTCGGGCTGTTTACAGCCCCCATAGAGGTTTTTGAGTCAGAAATCCGCATCTGTGCACCAAGCTTATGGGCGGGTTATCAGAAGATTACCACCAGCTTGGGCAACACTCGTAGGTTGCAAAGGACATATTTGAGCCTCAAGACTCAGCCGATAGATACAGCTTTAATCGAAAAAACGGCTGAAAACCTAGTAGTACCTGGTTCTTTCGGCTGGGCCGATATCGGCTCATTTCTAGATTTGCACAAAATTTTGAAAGGACGCAAACACAACTCACTAAAAGGTGACGTGCAACTGATAGATTGCGAGGACTCGATGATACACGGTTCCGGCAAGCCGATTGTGGCGATCGGCCTTTCCGGAATCGTGGTAGTAGACACCCCAGACGGCCTGCTGGTCTGTGCCAAAGAAAAATCACAGCTGGTAGGTGAAGCCGCTAAACAGCTGCAAAAGAGAGCTAAAGAAACCAAAAGGTAAATTCATTCTTGTTATAATACTCTTAAGATGTCGCTTGATAGAATCACCAACCGTTTAATATTGAATCTGGGGCTAGCTGCGGCCGGGCTTTTTATTATTGCTCAGGTCGGCTTGGTATGGGCCGGTGCCGGTAAGATCTATCCGGGCGTAACTGTTAATGGTGTCTACGTAGGCAATCTAAGCCGCGATCAAGCCAAAAAGAAAATAGGCGAAGAAGCCCGGCAGTATATGGGCAAAATTATACCGGTGCAGTATGGCGATACGACCTTGAGTATACCGGTTTCGGGTATTGGTGTGGCTTACAGTACGGCCGCTGTAGACGAGGCTTATAATTACGGGCGCAGCGGAAACTTTATAGAGCGTCTTCAGCAACGCTGGCGACTGTTGACTAGCCGCCAGGCTCGGTTTGATAGATTCAATATAGATGACGCTAAATTAAGGCCGTTTTTGCAACAAGCAGAAGAGGCCGCGGTAGCCCCGGTGTCTAATGCGATGCTAAATTTCCACAATGGCAGCGTAGGAGTCGGCCCGGCGATACCCGGAAAGCGCCTAGAGCGGGGCGGTCTGATTTTGACTCTGCAGAAGCGTATTGCCAGCATGAATACCGAGCTGATCAGGGCGCCGATTTATAATATTGAACCTAAAATTAACGAGACTGACTTAGCCGCCGCTAAAGCCCAGGCCGACACATTTATATCTAGCCCGCTAACGGTTACGGCTTCGGGCAGAACCGAAGTAATTGAGCTACCCACAATTGTAAGCTGGATAGAAGTCAGCCAAAGCCAATCAGGGAGCCCACTGCAAAGGCGTCTCACCTCTTATTACGAGGAGCTGCTTCCTGTGAACGTTAAGCTAGCCATTAGCAAAAAGGCGGTTGAGGGCTACGTGGCCGAGCTGGCGGGGAAGGTAAACCAAGAAGGGCAGGATGCTGCCCTAACTATAGACGAAGGCCGAGCTACCGTCTTCCGCCCCAGTCGTAATGGCATTGCGCTGGAACAGCCGCAAGCAGTAGAGGCAATTATTAAGACACTGGGTGAGCGCCAGCCAGAGCGCAAGGTAGCGCTCGCTACCAAAATCATTAAGCCGGCCATTAACGAAGAAAATCTGAATAATCTCGGCATTAAAGAACTGCTGAGTGAGGGTGTAAGCTTTTTTCCGGGCTCGAACCCTGAGCGTATTCAGAATATTAGGGTAGGTAAATCTAAATACAACGGCGTCTTGCTTAAGCCCGGCGAGGTGTTTTCTTTCGGCAAGCTGCTGGGCGATGTCGGCCCCGAAACCGGCTACGCGCCATCTAAGGTAATTATAGGCAACCGGCAGGAACTGCAATACGGCGGTGGCCTGTGCCAGGTTTCCTCGACTGCTTACCGCGCCGCATTGAACGCCGGGCTGCCTATTCTAGAGCGGGTTAACCACTCCTTTGCCGTTAGCTTCTATACCCAACCATACGGAGTGCCTGGCGTGGACGCTACCATTTACTACCCCGCAGTGGACTTTAAGTTCAAAAACGACACCCCGGCCCATATTCTGATCCAAACCGTCATGCAGGGCACCACGCTCAAGTTTCAGTTCTATGGCACCAAGACCAAAGAGGGGCGCATCCGCGGCCCCGAGTTCGTGAGCGGAAGCACAAATGCCGAAGAGCCTTCACACACTGTTTTTTATCGGGATGTACTGGATCTGAACGGGCAGGTAATTAAGACCGATACTGTTCATACTTATTATAAATCGAGTAAGGATTTCCCCTCCAAGCCCCAGTTTAATTAACTTGAATTAAAGCCGCTGTAAGAGTAATAGTTATATATTATGTGTGGAATTATCGGCTACATAGGTAATGGTAAGGCAGCTCCGGTTTTAACCGGCGGTTTGCGGCGTATGGAGTACCGTGGCTACGATTCGGCTGGCATCGCCGTAATCCAGGAGGGTCACTTAAAAACCATTAAGCGCCAGGGCAAAGTGGAGGAACTGGCCAAGGCTGTAAATGATGCCGATTTTCATGGACCGGTCGGTATCGGCCACACCCGCTGGGCAACCCACGGCGTACCCAGCGAAGCGAATGCCCATCCGCATATGGCAGGCCGAGTAGCCATTGTGCACAATGGAATAATAGAAAATTTTAGTGAACTCAAGAGCAAGCTTACAAGCGAAGGCGTGGAGTTTAAGAGCCAGACCGATAGCGAGGTGCTGGCCCATATGATTAGCGCTTACGTTCAAGAGGGCTGCGACCTGCCCCAGGCCGTGCAAAAAACCGTGCAGCAGGTGGTAGGCACTTTTGGTCTAGCCGTAATCGAGCGCGATCGGCCGGACGTGATCGTAGCCGCCCGCCGTGGCAGCCCCTTACTGATTGGGGTCGGTAATAATGAAATGTTCATTGCTAGCGATGCCACGGCGATTGTCGGCCATACCAATAAGGTAGTGTACCTGGAGGATGATGAGATAGCGATTTGCCGTCCGGACGGGTATCAGGTAAAAGATATGGAAAACCGTGAACGGATGCGTGTAGCGCAGACGATTGCGCTGGAAGTCGGCTCGATAGAAAAGGCCGGTTACGATCATTTTCTGCTTAAAGAAATAATGGAGCAGCCGAAATCAGTTGGCGACCTGCTGCGAGGCCGGTTAGACAGCGAAAACGGTACCAGTCACTTGGGCGGCCTAAATGTGCACGATGATTTTCTGCGTGGGCAAAAACGGTTTTTGACCATTGGCTGCGGCACGGCATATTATGCAGGGCTACTGGGCAAATACTTGCTTGAGCGGATGACCAAGATTCCGGTAGATGTCGAGTTTGGTTCGGAATTCCGCTACCGGGCGCCGGTGCTAGCCGATGGTACGCTGGCCGTCATTATCACCCAATCGGGTGAAACGGCCGACACCATGGCCTCGCTGCGTGAGCTTAAGCGTCAGGGCGTGCCGACTATGGGGCTAGTGAACGTGGTCGGTTCTTCGGTGGCTCGCGAGGTAGATGGGGGCATGTACCTGCATGCCGGCCCAGAGATCTCGGTGGCCTCCACTAAAGCCTTTACTTCACAGGTAGCGGCCCAGCTTCTGCTTGGCCTGCAGATTGCCAGGCTCAAGGGCTTAAGCATTACCGAGGGACGCTCTATTATTGCGGCGCTAGAAGACCTGCCTAAAAAAATTGAACAGACCTTAAAGCTAGCTCCCGAAATTAAGAAATTGGCGAAAAAATATGCTCATTTTAACAACGCGATGTATTTGGGTCGCGATACGCTGTACCCTGTGGCGCTGGAGGGTTCCCATAAGATCAAAGAGGTTTCATACATTCACGCCGAGGCCTACCCGGCCGGCGAAATGAAACATGGGGCCAATGCACTGATTGATGAGAACTTACTAGTTGTCTTCCTGGTGCCGAAAAACGCGCTTTACTCTAAGGCCAAAAGTAATCTGGAGGAGGTTCGGGCACGTTCCGGCCGGGTGCTGGCTATAGCTACGGAAGGGGATAAGGAGATAGCAAAAGAAGCCGATGATGTCATATATATACCAGAAGCCTCGGAGTGGATAGAGCCGATTATCGCTAATATCCCTCTGCAGCTTTTTGCCTACTATTTCGCGGTGGAGCGGGGGACAGACGTAGATCAGCCTCGCAACCTGGCTAAGAGCGTGACGGTTGAGTAGCTTGGTTATGTAGATGCTTAAAGGCGGCTTTCATAATAATCTCCTGTCGGTACCCACTTTTTGGAACTTCTGACTCATTGATCCAGTAAAAATCACTGGCTTCGTTTTTCGGCTTTGGATCATCTTGGATTTCAATCAGGTAATTAAGCGCAATATCGTGCTTAGCCGGATCGTGACCGTAACTGCTGCCTGACTCAACCTCCTCAAAATACTGCTGCACATAAAAAGGCGTGGCTTCATTCGAGCGGAAGAACTCGAAAAATTCGATTTCTAGGTCGTGTCTTAAGTGGCGGGCAATAGCTTCTGTTATAGTCTCGTCTTTCCTCACCCGGCCGCCGACCACGGCAGCACTGCCCGCAAAGGGTCCGGTTTGGCGGGTAATAATGCCTATTTGAGGTTTATCATCTATAAACCTGACGGGCACTACATCCACGCATATGATAGGAACCGATTTAATCGCTTTTAAGTAATCTTTATCATCTAACATAAAAACAATTGTAACGCACAAATAAAGGTTGACAATTCGGTTTTTGTTCGCCATACTAAGAACGAACACAATTAAAGAGGGTAAACTAATGGGCGAACCATTAACAAAACGGCAAAAAGAAGTCTACGACTACATCACTCAGTATATAGAGGCGCACGGCTATGCCCCGAGCTATCGGGAGATTGCCGAAGCTTTTAAACTCGGCTCAGTGGCCACTGTAGCCGATCATGTAGAAACATTAGTATCCAAAGGGATGCTGAGCAAGAATGAAGGCTCAGCTCGCTCCCTGCAGGTAATTAAAGAAGCCGATTTTGATGAGGATCGTTCCATTGGCCTGCCGATTATGGGCTTGATTGCTGCCGGCCAGCCGATCCAAACCCTGGAGGGCCATAAGGAAACCCTGGAGGTACCACCCTTTATGGTCGGCCGCCGCCACTCCTACGTGCTGCAAGTTAAGGGTGACTCCATGGTAGAAGACGGCATATTTGAAGGCGATTACGTAGTGATACAGGAAAAAGAAGTGCCCTCAAATGGCGAAATGGTGGTGGCACTTATTAACGGTGAAGAGGCAACTCTAAAACGCTACTATAAAGAGAAGAATCATATTCGTCTGCAGCCGGCTAACTCGGCTTATGAACCGATTATTGTAAAGGCTGGGACTCCGATTAATATTCAAGGCGTATGCATAGGCGTCATAAGGAAGTACTAGTTTAAAATCGCTGAAACCAAAAATAAATAAAAAAAGGGGGACCATGAAAAGACGAAAAATTCGCATGCTATACAGGAGGTATTTGTTTTCTTACACTTTCGAAGTCATACCGATTAAGATAAAAGATTAGCGCGTGCCCGCCCTTGGCGGGTTTTTGCTATAATGCGGTTATGGATATTCCCACAGTTCCGCTAAATTCTTTAGCTTGGGTGTTTGGCACAGTTGCTCTCTCTACCCTAGGCTATAAGAGCTGGCGCAGCTGGCAGAAAACTAAAGATCCTTTTACTGGCTACATTGCCTGGTTCGGACTTATTATCGGTTTGTCACTTGGGATTATTGGCATACCACCATTTCTGACGCATGATGAAAAATTTATTGCCACGGCCTTTAGCACCGGGTTGTGCCTTACCTTCCTGGCTTTGCTAGTTCAATCTCGGGTGGTATGGTGGCTGATGCTGCATAATAGAATACCGTTTTGGCCGATAGGCCTAGTGGTCGGTTTGGCGGGGCTTTATGCCTCTATTCAAGGCTTCATACACACCTATGCAATTTACGTCCCTAACTTTGTTTACTACGAGCAGCCGCGTGCAGCCTCCCTTACGCTAGGGATAGAAGCACTGGTAATATTTGGAGCTACCGGCCTGTTCTTTCTACGGCAGGTTTTCAGGCAGCCAGGGTTACCGGCCAAATTAAAGTCGGTATCTGTCGGCTTAACATATACTATTGTAGGCTCTTCGGTAGGAATCAATAATATCGTTAACGGGCATGGGGCAACACCTCAGAGCAGTGTTTTTAACATTATCTTCTTCACGGTCTTATTTGCAGGTCTTATGATTCCTCAAATTGCGGCTCCGGTTAGGATACAAAAACACCAGCCACCCGCTCTTCCTGCAGAATAGCCTCCTAGCGCATGCCCTGCTGGGTAATCCAGTAGGGCATTTCTCTATATTGGGCAACAGGTACGCTAGAACTTTTTAGCTGAGGCGGCTTTCGATGCGCCGCAGAGCCGCATGCTGCTGCTCTGTTTCTGCATGTTGTCGCAAAATCTCCAAATTCAAATCTAGCCTTGCTCCAAGTGCCGAGATATCATTTTCACCCCCAGTCGTATATATATCACCATAGTCTGACTCTCTGGCTCGGAGAACTGCTTCTACCTCTCGCTGGGCTTTTTCGAATTGGCTCAGTGGTTTTATTTTCTCCGGCTCTTCAGATCCATGATCTAGATTTGCCATATCATTTTCACCAGCCTTGAAAGACGGGTCACCTTCGGGTCGATTTATTTCTGACATCTTATCCCCTAATTGAGCACTTGATTACATTATAAGATTACATATACATAAGTACAATATCGGGAGTGAGTGTTTGACCGAGGCTTACGCCTATCTGTATAATCTGATACGCAGTGTCGTTCCGGAGTAGCTCAATGGTAGAGCATTCGACTGTTAATCGAACGGTTGCCGGTTCGAGTCCGGCCTCCGGAGCCAAGAAATGCCTATGGCTTTTGCCGTCGGCATTTCTTGGTATTCGCAGAGCGAATCTAGTTTGCAATTACACGAATTTTTCTTTTGAGCATTGTTATATCAAAGGGGCTTTTCCCGTATGTCTCACCATCAAAATCTGCAGGCAATTCAGGATCCGTGGTTATTTTAAGTGAAGAAGCTTCGAAAACTTTCATGTAGGGACGCTTCTTACCAAAGGTTGCTATGTGGACAAAAAAGCCTATGAACATCTTAATTTTACTAGTGCCGGTATTACTTATGACAACTTTTAGTGTATGCTTCGTGAGCTGATGATCCGGGACCAACTTAAGTTGCTGGTTGAGGTCGGAATTGTATACTACCAGTTGGTGGCACACCCCCGTGACAGGTTTTTTTAAATCGGGAGATTCAATACGGTATTGGAACGGTTTGTGCTGCGTTGACTGCTTAAATAACTCCAAAAGATAAGCAACCTGACCGATTTTTTTCTTTAAACCATCAGAGACATTTTCTGAAACTGCTTGCGTTAATCCAACTACAAAGGTAAGTGCAAAATATTTATCATTGGCTATCCCTATAGGTATTTCCAGGACTTTGCCTTTTAGAAGTACATCTACACTTTCTGGGACAGTTAGCGGAATTTCTAAATTTCTAACCAAATAATTAGCTGTTCCCAACGGCAGAAAACCGATACTTTTCTTGTAATTTTTTTTAACTAAATATTCTATACCACTTATCAGCGTGCCGTCACCCCCGCCCAACACAATCACATCTGGGTTTAAGTCTAAAGCTTTCTGAAGGCTGAAATTTATTCGAGCTGGGTTTTTGACTTTAAGAATTTTAATTTTAATTTTTCTGGCTTTAAATTCTTTTGTAAATTCATCAATAGCGAGACTTGCTTTTCTCGATTTAAGGTTTACTACTAAAACGTAAGATCTTTTATTCATGACGATATGTTTTTATGTAAAGTTATCATCAACAACGCAAATAACCAGCCGGCAATGACGTCACTAGGAAAGTGGGCGCCAAGGTAAACCCTTGAAACACCTATAATCAGGGTAAATGCAAGCAATATACCAGCAAAAACTATACCTAGCAGCCCGGCGGAGAGGGTCGATAGCAGGAGGATCAAATATCCGCATATCAAAGCAGATACATACGAATGTCCACTTGGAAAACTATATGTCTTAAATTTCATTTGCTGCACATACAAGGTTTCGGGCCGTTTTCGGCGTGTTATTAGCTTGGCTATTTCTGCCAAGGGAACTAAAACGCCTAGAGTAGCAGTTGTTTTGAGTAATTCAGTATTGTTAAAAACAAAAGCACTAATGATGAGTGAAAAAAATGTAAATATTACCAGCCAAAAATCGCCTACTTTTGAGGCAAACGTCATTAACGGGCTATAGCTATTTGGGATTCTAGCTACTAGCGAGGACATGGCTATATCGAAATTGCGTAATGGACGACTCATAATGGAATAATGACAGATGGGATTTTATTTACAATATCACTATTATCACCCAAAGTATCTTATGTTTTACATTTCCTGGTATACACTAGCTGACGAATTCAGACTAGTCTAATGTAAAATAAAACCTATGACTAGAAAAGAAATCGCTACCAGCGTGGTGCATAAAGTGCCAGAGGATTTACGCAAAGCTCTAGTGAGCGACGAATCTGCCCTGGAAAGGTGGAAGAGCCTCACTCCGCTGGCCCGCAATGAGTGGATCTGCTGGGTGATATCCGTCAAAAAACCAGAGACGAGAAGAAATCATATTGAACGCACAATCACGGAGCTTTTAGCAGGCAAGCGCCGCCCTTGTTGTTGGGCCGGCTGCCTTCATCGCTAAAATAAACGGAGCGAAGGACCAAGAAATTATTATGAACCCAACCGAATATTCCATAAAAGCTAAGGTTTGGCTCTACCCAGGCGAGGCGGCCTGGTATTTTGTGAGCATACCAAATCCATACTCCAAAGAGATTAAAAAATATTTTGGCGAGGCGGCCAGAGGTTGGGGATCGCTACCGGTAAAAGTAACACTGGGCAGTACGGTCTGGAAGACTTCGATATTTCCCGATAAAAAGCTAGGTGAGTATTTGCTCCCCCTCAAGGCGGAGATCAGAAAACGTGAAAAAATTACCAAAGACAGTACTATAAGCTTTCGGATAGAAATTCTTGTTTAAAAAATTATGTGGGTCGAGAAGATTTAGGCGGAATAATTATGAGCGGTTTTTAGCGCCAAGGATGTATGGAGCTATAACCCAGGCAAGCGCAGCTGCCATAGTAAGTAACATAATAGAGATGAAGAAATATATTGCAGTAAAAGTGGAAACCGGCGCAAAAATTTCAGCCCGGTCTTTTTTAGTAACGATAGCCCAGTCGGCTTCAGGAATATATTTCGTAACCGCTAAAACATCTTGCCCGCGATAGTCTTTTGCGGAGCTCAGTGTCACCTCTTTCTTTTCTAGTGCCTGGATGGTAGTTGTATTCTGCTCCTTAGTAATACGGATGGTCTCTTTTGTGGTTTGCAGTCTAGTTGGGAAGAGGATGGCGCCATCTCCATCTCGATAACCCAGGATAGTTTCCCCAGTACGTCCAAGTCCAATATCGGTATGCGTGATAGACCTTAAATGATCTGGTAAGAACGACAATACCAATACGCCCAGCAGAGTTTCTCCCCGCTTAACAGGCGCGGCATGCAAGATTACCTGATTGTCAGATTCGCCGCTAGCTACTAGAGCAGGAGAGGTTTTACCTTTAGCATAGAGGGATTTGTATAGCTCAGATGGAATAGTCTCGTCTTGCAGCTTAGATACCGCTGTACCATCCGCACCAAGGAGAACCACCCCCTTAATGTCAGTAAATGGTGTCTTGGCATCGGTGAGAATCCGGTTTATAGAGCTAGCTGCTTCAGGAGAATGCGTGCGGTTAAATTCCTCTAGGCTGTTTCGCAGCTGAGTGCGGCTGGCAATGCCGTCATGAATGATCTTGAATTGGTTAATAGCTTGTTCGACCCGTGCTTTTTGGGATGAGGCCAATGACTCCAGGCTATTTGTAGCTTGGCGAGTGATTTCGTCTCGTGCCAAAAGAATGCCTAGGGCAGAAGCCACCAGGAGCGGCAGGGCCGACAGACCGATTATCACCAGAGCATACTTAAAACTTGATTTCATAGTTAACTATTATAACATAAGCATTTTGGCGAGACTAGCATAGCTAAAGAGTCTAATTTGAAAAATTAAAGCTTATTAAGGTAGATTCATGAGTGCATTAAATAAACTTAATCAGCGACTTGTTTGTCCGCGCGCGTAAAAAGCGCATACATGATAATAAAAACACCCACTACAAGGTGCGGCATCCATGCATTGGCCTCTTCGCTGGCAAACCCAAACAACCACGGCGATATAGCCAGAACAGCTCCTAGTAGCATATCTAGGATGAGGTGGATTCTTATTGGCACGAATCCGATGCCGAAAAACGTTTCCTGTACAGTTAACTCACTTAAGAGAATAATAATACCAATAAGCTGAGATGTAGCTACGGAAGCACCGCCAACATCCCTAAAGTCTAAAACACTTGGAGCAGCCAATAATGCCAGTCCAGTAATAAAACCGATTATAGTATGTGTGCGGGGCGACAATAACTTCATAAGAGATTCCTACAGTATTACTTCAATTTAACAGCTAACTCCTACAAATACTGCCGCGGTAATCACAATATAGGCTAATAAATAGTTAAAATTTTTGTGATTTCTAGCAGATCTGTCAAAATTCCCATAATTTGGCTTAAGAACGGTTTAATAATAAACCTAATGCACTATGATATAGTATTATTGGATCTACTGATGAATATACTTAAGAACTACTTATTTCTGTATGTATTAGCAGTGTTTGCTGCGATTGTTTATCTTGGTTTTGTTTGGCAAACACCAATAGCTACCACCTCTGAAGAGCTACGAATATACACTACAAAAATTAAATTTGTTCGCTTTGTCTTGTCTTTCGGATACATAATAAGCTGGTTTGCGGCGGCCTATGCAGTTATGCACCTGGCCAGATACTGTAAGTTAATCCACAAGTCACCTGAGAGCAGAGGGTTTAGTCAATTATTATCAGGTCTTTTAGTTATTACTCTGGGGATGCTGGCCTGGCCACCAATGACGGCAGTACGGGCATTATTTACTAGCAACCCAGATTTAATTCAGGTACTGACTTATTTCTTTAATTATCTAATGATAATACCGCCGCTCGTTGGATTTTATTTAATTTATAGAGGCACGAGTAAGATCCTAGAAGCTGTCAAGGTTGAAAACCGCTTCCGAATACAGAGCGTTTGGTGGTTTTTAGCACTGGCCTTATTCGCGGTACTGTACTTATGGTTGCTTTTCATCAACCCCCAACGCAATGTCTCGCCGGCCCCAGGAGTACCCGCCACCTTCTACCTGCCTGACCCCTTGATAATTGCCACTATTGTGCTGCCGGCCTTTACCTCTTGGATTTTAGGTATATTAGCGATTGTCAAAATAAATAATTTTAAAGATCAAGCACCCGGCCTAATATATAAAAGCGCGCTACCTGCCTTTAGTGGGGGTTTGGCAGCTGTAATTATAGGATCGGCCGCATTACAAGCTGTAGTATCAGTGGGGACAAATAAGCTCTTTCAGTTAGGCGCAGTACCCTTGGTTTTAACGATTTATACTTTTGCAGGAATGCTCGCATTAGGGTTTATGCTTTTGGCCAAAGCCACTAAACGTTTAAGCAGAATAGAGGAAATCTAGATAGTTGCTCTAGGCTCATGAGGGGATAAGCAGGGCAAGTCAACACCCCTCCTGATTAAGAGATTCTACTGGCAAATCTTAAAAAGCGCCCCTACAAAGTTTCTTAGGCAATGTAAGGGCGCATTAGGTTGGTTCCAGCATAGCTACGAGCTTGGCATATATTTCAGGGTACTGGCCGCCCCGCTCACAAAACCACTCTTTAACTGCATCTGTGCCGGCTGCCAGCTCTCTAATGAATAGTGGCAGGTGCTCTGGCCAGGGTTTAAGCTCCGGTTCGCTTAGCACAAGGGGCTCATAAAAGCCCTTAAGTGGATCTGTACCAAAGTGCGGTATAACCAGAGGGATATTTTCTGGCCTGGCTTCAAGCTCCAAATCGCCATGCTCACGGGCCATCTCCGGATCGCGATAGGTGGCCTGTACTTCGGTGGGCAGACTGTCTAGCCCTCGGAGCGCGCTGAGATCTAAGGCTTGCTGAAGTATGCCCATTTGAATGACCTGCCCTAAGCGTTTTTTACCGTCTCTTTTACAGCGGTATTCCATACTGGTTACTGTCATGATGTACTCGTTAGGTTCCACAACTCCTCCATATAGAGAGGTTGAACGCCCCCACATTATCCTGCGATTGCGCTGAGATGACAACATACTTAAGTAGAAACTATCGGTGAGTATCATTATTTAAAATACAACTCATAAAATACAAAATTCAATTTAAAAAGCTTATCGATTTTCAGCAAAACATCTAATCCATTATCCTCAAGGCCTCTCTAATATTGCTAGTACTTAATAAAAAGTGGCAGATAATATGAGTAATGCAAGAAAATCCAGTTCTCTCGGTGTGATCTATGAACAAGAGCACTTTGTGCAGTTTTATAATAAGGATGATTTACTGATAAAAAATCTCAAAAGTTTCGTAGGCGCCGGACTTAAAAATAACAATGTCTCTATAATCATTGCCACCCAACAGCACATCGAGGATCTCAATACTGCTCTAGCAGAGGAGGGTTTTGATGTGGAAAAACTTGAACGCACCCGGCACTATATCTGCCTGGATGCAGGGGAAACCTTATCGAAATTTATTGTAAATGGCAGGCCAAACAGAGCACTTTTTAAGGAAGTAATTGGGGGGCTGCTCAGAGAAGTTGCCGAAACAGGGAAAGAAATAAGGGCTTTCGGGGAAATGGTGGCCCTTCTATGGGCAGAGGGTAATCAAAATGCTGCTATATCATTGGAAAGATTATGGAACGAGATTGCCGATGAATACTCGTTTACCTTGTTCTGCGCTTACCCTATGCACTACTTTGATTGCGCGAATCATTCCCATCGTGAAGTCGGGCACTTACATACCAGCGTCATTTTACCGGAGCCTGCATAAACCTAAGTAGTCCGTTGGTATTACTCTTAATCTGTAATATTGCACAAAGGAGAGTATAAATCGCTTTGTTAAGCTTTTTGTATAAACAAGGCTACTATGAGACTTCTAGAGGCGAAAGCCATGGCGATTTTAGGTGTATGCCTTTTGGCTTTATCGGCGGGTATATTGGTTTTTCATATTTACCGCGAAGTCGCCGTAATGGGAGTTGCTGTTAGGGAGCAAAGGGAAATTAGCAAACAGCAACTGGATCTTAGCCAGAAGCAGTTTCAATTGGTACAGCGCCAACTAGGGATAGCCGAGAAACAGCTTGAGATCACAGAGCAGCAGTTGGGTCTTTCCGAGCAGCAGCTAGCGGTTTCATACCAAATGGACGCCAAACTACAAGAAAGCTTAGGGGTGCAAAGGCAGCTCCTAATAATTGCCCGGCAGATTTTACAGGAAACCAAACAGATCAACCAAAGTATTCCAAAAGCTTTTCAGGCGGTACCCCAGACTTCCTTGCCTTAGTAGCGAGACCTAAGTAGAGCTAGGAAAGAGCGGCAAAGTTCTTTAAGAAGCAGTTATTTCGGCAGCAGAATGTTAAACTCAGTGCCTTTTGCATCAGACTTAAACCACATTTTGCCCTTTAGCATTTCTACATAAGATTTAGCGATATATAGGCCGAGCCCAGCCCCAGGAATTTTCTGGTCGCGGTTGCTGCCACGGAAAAATTTAGTAAAAACCAGCGCCTGCTCACCGGGGGGAATCGGCTTACCTGCATTATTGATTGTTAGCAGTAAACCGTTTTCGTGCATACTAGCAGAAATTTTAGGCTCTATGTTCTTGCCGTACTGCAAGGCGTTTTTAGTAACTTCAAACAGTGCACGTTCTAACAGCTTAGGATCCGTAGTGATTTTAATACTGGGAGCGGATTCAAGTGCCACATTTAGACCTGGCATGGTGCGGTTTAACTCTTTTTTGACATTTTCAATAACTTGCGCAAGCGTTACCTCTTGGGATTTAAGAGCAATCGTACCTTGATCGATATCAGAAACTTCAATCAGTTCGTCTGCCAGACGGACTATGCTTTGCAGCGAATTTTGAGCCAGCTTAATTGCCTGCTTGGTTTTTTCAGGGTCTTTTTCGGCCAATGCCGTCTCTAGCACCCAGTTCAGCTCCGTGGCTGGGGTGCGTAGCTGATGTGATGCATAACTGAACCCAGAACGCAGCTGGGTACTTGCTCTTTCCTCGGCTGCATCCCGAAAGATGATAATCGCGCCATTCACTTTACCGTTTACATCATAAATAGGCGCTGCGCTTTCTCCGACGGGAGTTTCTCGCCCATTTTTCTGGATAAGTAGGGTTGGCTCAGCAAGGGTGGTAATTTTTTCTTCTATCAGGGCCCTCTCAATAAACAGGATATTTTCACTGCGATCGCTTTCTTTAATGAATTTCAGTACCTCCCGCAGCGGCTTACCAATGGCTTCTGCTTTTGTCCATCCTGTTATTTTTTCGGCAGCAGGGTTAAAGAGGGTGACACTCCAATCTCGGTCGATGGCAACCACTCCATCCCCAATACTTTTTAAATAGGTTTCAGAAAGCTGGCGTAGCCGTTCTGCATCTTGACGAGCTTCCGAGGTGTTTTCCAGGACGATTCTAGTTAAGAAGATTCCACCCACAATCAAACCTATTATTACCAGCCCGATTGGATCTAAGTACGCACTCTGGCCCCCTGAACGAGATATAAGCAACACGAGCGTTAAAATGGTTCCCCACGCTACGGGTGATCTGCGTCTACAAGCTAGAGCCGCAATAACACCAGGTAAGAAAATTATTATCGAGGCCTCCCCACTCAGGTAGGGCTCTTCTATGGTGAAGCCAATCAGCAGGGAAATGATTATCACGAGCGCTTCTGAAGAATAGCGCCAATGCCTAAGATGCGTTATTAAGCTTAATGTCACTAATGGTATGGCAACGAAAATACTGAGTAATATAGCCTGGTTGGGGGTTGCGCCAGCAAGCTCATCGACTAAAACTATAGTTGCAGCCAAAAGGATCAGTACGTATAGAACGATACCGGCCCTATACTGATCAAGCCGTCTGGTCCATTCCGATAAAGTATCTTTAGTTATTAATAGACCCATCAAGCCCTCCCCCTAGTGGTTACCGTTTACTAATATAATAAACTGTTTCAGCGGATTCTTACCAACTTTTAACTAAAGCGTTGCGGTAGTATTTTTTCACTCTTTTTAGATGTACAATTAGGGCATGAAGCTAAGTAGGGAAAATTCACTTTACCTAGCTAAAATCGCTGCCCTGGCATTGGTGTACTTAGCGGCTGCCAAATTCGGTTTGTCTTTGGCCTTTTCTGTTGAGCAAGTCAGTACCGTCTGGCCGCCCACAGGAATCGCCTTGGCGGCTCTCTTACTTATGGGGTACAAGTACTGGCCGGCAATATTTGCGGGCGCGTTTGTGGCTAATATGCTGACTAACGTACCGGCTGCCGTAGCTGCCGGTATTGCGATTGGCAACACGCTCGAAGCTGTAGTTGGAGCTTACTTACTGAGACGAGTAGTGGGTTTTGATAATGCGCTCACGCGGGTAAGGGATGCGTTAGGTCTGGTTGTTCTGGCCGGCATGGTGAGCACCAGTATTGCTGCCACAATAGGCACTGCTAGTTTGATATCCGGTGGCTTGGTCTCGCCTGGTGCGTTTTCGGCAACCTGGCTGACCTGGTGGGTCGGCGATATGATGGGCGCTGTGATCATTACCCCCTTACTGCTTGTATATTTACATAAGGGTCTGAGAAGTTCGATTCAAGGCCGGCTAGTGGAAGCCGGTATGGTGTTTGCCTCGATACTGGTCGTAGCCACGCTGATATTTGCCCAGCCGCCCGACTCGATTTTTCCTATGCCCTATGTGTTATTCCCCTTTATGATTTGGGCAGTGCTTAGGTTCGCTCAGATCGGTGCCGTAACTGCCACAATTACTGCCGCCACTACAGCAGTATGGGGGACCATTAACGGTTTAGGGCCATTTGCGGGCTCGGGCTCAACAGAGAGTGACTTGATCTTGCTTCAAACCTACCTTTTGGTAGTTTCCACCACTAGCCTGCTGATGGCGGTTGCGGTCTACCACAGACAGCGAGTGGAGAAAATTCTTAAACTCCAGGCAGAGGAGCTAAAGGAATCCAACCGGCGCGCAACAAACATTTTAGAAAAGATTTTAGACGATTCAGACGAGCAGCTTAGCAAGGCAGAATCAGAGAACAATCATAGGATTATTACTGGTAGCTAACTTGGCTGACCGGACTTAAGCTGTACCTGATGCTCTTGCTGTGTGACTTTCGGCATTAGCAGGCTGATTATCAGCGCGATGAAGAATCCCAGATTAAAGACAGTAGAGAGCGGCGTAGTGCCATAACCGTAAAACAAGTTATGGCCGCCAACTGAGAGCCCGATAATGACGTATGTCATACCGATGACGCTAGCCTTAATTTTGGCAAGCGCGCTAGCCTGCCGCCGGACCTGCCACAAGAAGAACAGGCCGGTAGCCACAAACAGTACTAGCAGGGTGGCTCCCAGTATGACGGTGACTTCCCGGGGTTGCACGAAGGTAACGAAATCGGGCTGGCGGTCTACCATAGAGCCCATCCAGGCTTGAGAGGAGGCGTAAAGGAGGGGAATGGCGGTAACTAGCGCGGGTACCCCAAAAGACATTTTATTATGCAGATACAGCCACCAGACTATGCGAGCCTGAACCAAGAATCCTAAAAACACTAGGTCCTGGCCTATTAAGTAGGGAATTCGCAGCCAGGTTTCGTCACTACTCAAAATAGGGGGTATACCCAGAAAAGCTAGACCGATACCGGTTACCAAACCAAACCAGGCCAAATACTTGGAAAACGGATCCTGGTTTTTTTGCCAGTTCTTATAGCTTTTATAGCTCAGCAGTAAGGTGCCCGCCGCACCGACCACCCAAGCCACTGAATTAAACGGCACACCGAGTTCAACCGTAAACATAGCTGAATTATACCATTTACTAAATTACCCCTTTTATAATGGTTTTATTGCAATAAGACCCACCTAAGCTATAATTAAGCATAAGAATAAAGGCAGATTATGACAAAAAAGTATATGGCCCTCTTGGCTCTCCTGGTTATCATTTACCTTGGTATTACCTTTAGTATTCCGCCCGATCCGGTCTCTCTAGCCAAATACAATTTGTCTGTTTTGCAGTCCCGCCTGCTTAGCCTGAGCATCGCCGTACCGGTAATAGGCATCTGGTTTGCGGCCTTTTACGGTTTTTCTAAATTTAAATCCTACGCTGAGCTAATCAAATCATCTCCCGACGGAAAGGCGTTCGTCCGATTATCTTCCGGTATTATGGTGCTGGCTATAGGCTTACCCGTTTCCTCCATACTATCCAGCACCCTAAACTACCTAGGCCGGCAGAACCATGACCTTCTGCCGCAAGTCGTAATTACCAATAACTATATTAGCCTGCTGATTGCCGCTGTCGGCTTTACCCTGATAGCCAAGGGCGCGGCCGATTTGGCAAAAGTTACCAAGAAGGCTCTACCCAGCCGATCCCTGGTAGCAATCGTCGTATTTCTGCTACTCGCGGCTGCATATATTTACGCTACTCTTACCAACCCGAACCGCACAGTGCCGGTCATAGCCAGCGGCCGGGCTACCTATTTCCTCCCGGATTGGCTAATTCTTACTACAATTATCACCCCCTACCTGTATGTTTGGTACAAGGGCCTTCAGGCAGCCTTCGACATCAACTTTTACCGTAAAAATATTCAGGGCATCCTGTATAAGAAAATGCTTGGCTACTTGGCCGCTGGCTTAACAGCGGTGGTGGTATCTTCTATATTCTTACAGTTCCTGGGGGCCGTCAGTGTAGCATTGCAGAAGTTAAGCCTGGCGCCGCTATTGATAATCATATACATACTGCTGATGGTAATAGCGGTCGGATATGTTTTAATAGCCTTAGGGGCCAAACAGCTAAAAAAGATTGAGGAGGTCTAATGGTAGCTACAGCGCCGAATAATTTATACTCGCAGGTCGTAGAAGTAACACAGAGCTATCTTGGCCCAGCCTCAGAGAGGTTTATTGCACGCCAGATAGAGACCCATCTAAATAAAAAACCCGAAGAGTTGACCCCAGAAGATCTGGCGAAGCTGGTAGATTGGGTCAAGATCGCGGTCGCGCTATTAACCGAAGATGGGAAAACAGTCGAAGCTTTCACCCAAAGCTTATTGGCGTTATCTAAAAAGACTGCCTAGGTGTACGATCTCGACAAGCTAATAAAAGAGCTTGAAGCCGGAGCCCGTGAGATAGAGCAGGAGCGGGCCAAGGCCGATGCGTTGTTTATCAGCATTGGCGATGGGGCAATAGCTACCGACGAGCAGGGCAGGATCAACCGGGCTAACGATATAGCCCTGAGCCTGCTGGGCTATAGGGCAGAGGAAATAATAGGTGCCTGGTACCCCAAGACCATACTGGCTGTGGATGAGGCCGGTAAGCCAATCAGCCAGATTGACAGGCCAATTACAAAAGCCTTCCTTGCTGGGCAGCCGGTGTCGCAAAGATGCTATTACAAGAAAAAAGACGGCACTATTCTGCCGGTAGCCGTTACGGTATCACCGGTGCTGTTGGAGAACAAACCGGTAGGGGCGATTGAAGTGTTTCGCGATATTGCCAAAGAGGTAGAGGTGGACAGAATGAAGAGCGAATTTATATCCCTTGCCTCCCACCAGCTGCGCACACCGCTATCGGCCATTATGATGTACTCTCATATGCTGGTGGATGGCTACGGTGGGCAGTTAAGCCCCGAGCAGCGGAAGTTTACCGACACCATCATAACGACTGTCAGCCGTATGACCCAGCTGGTGAATACACTTTTAAATATCTCGCGCATAGAATCGGGCCGGCTGCAGATTACCCCGGCCAAGGCCGACATACCACAGCTTTACCAAGAGATTATCCATGAGCTCACACCGAAGCTGCAAAAAAAGGGGCAGCAGCTAATATTTGAGCCAACCTCCTTACCGCAGATTGTTACCGATCCATTACTAGTTAAGGAGGTACTGGCCAATTTGCTTTCTAACGCTATTAAATATACTCCTGAGAAAGGGCAGATTAAGGTGACTGTTACGGCAGAAGGCGATAAAATAGTAACAGCCATCAGCGACAACGGTTATGGCATTCCGGCGGCCGAGCAAGGCCGGATGTTCAGCAAATTTTACCGCGGGGCGAACATCGTGCAAAAGGTCGAGGAGGGTACAGGACTGGGAATGTACCTAGTCAAATCAATCGTTGAGGCTCTTGCGGGAACGATTTGGTTTAAGAGCGTGGAAAACGAAGGCACTACCTTTTGGTTTGCTCTGCCGCTTACGGCAGAATTGACTGCCAAAGACGGCAAGGCCTTAGAAGATTAAAGGAGGGTTTAATGGCTAAAATATTAATAATAGAAGATGACGAAGTAATTCGGACGGCGTATACGACGATCTTTACCCATGCCGGCTATGAAGTATCAGAGGCGGAAGACGGGCAGCAAGGGCTGCTGAAAGCAGAAGAGGTGAAGCCCGATCTAATAATACTGGATATCCTTATGCCGAAAATGGACGGCAATGAGTTTTTACGCCGCTACGATGTGATAAACAAGCATCCAGAGGTGAAGGTGGTCGTTTTAAGTAACAGTACCACGGCCACCAGTATTGAAGAAACCAAAAAGCTGGGCGCAGGAAAATACCTGGTAAAGTCAGATTACACACCTCAAAAACTAGTGGACTTAGTAACCGCCGAGCTAGCTGCTAAGTAGCCTGCCCTGTTGATTGTTGCCCCAGAAGCTCTTTGATGGTCGCAACCATCTCTTTGGGGGTAAAGTTGGCTTTGGTCATATATTTGACTGCCCCTAGATCCATTGCCTGTCTAACATCCTCGGGTGAAACGATATTACTAAAGACAATAATCTTGGTTTCAGGGTGGTTTTTGGCTTCAAAAACCTTCAGGAATTCTAATCCGCCGAGGTTAGGCATTAGCATATCCAGTAATATTAGATCCGGCTTCTTTTCTTTGGCTACCCTCAATCCCTCCAGGCCGTCAGAAGCTACATCTACCTGGTAGCCCTCCATGCTCAAAACGGTATTGTAAGCACTCTGCAAAATCGAGTCATCTTCTACTATCAGTATTCGGGCCATGGTTTCTCCTTCCAAATATTTTAACCTTTATGCTTTGCCTCCTGCAACCCAATAGGCAGACTGATGGTGAAGACAGAACCTTTACCCACCTCTGATTTAACGGTGATTTCCCCATGGTGCATATCTATAATTGTTTTGGCTATGTAAAGGCCTAGGCCGGTTCCGCCGGCTTTAGTGCTTAGAGGGTTATCTAGGCGGCCAAAGCGCTGAAACAGACTAGACATATCCTTCTTTGGTATGCCGACTCCGGTGTCCGCCACGCTGATTTCAAAGTAATCGCCTTTAAGTCGTCCATCAATGTTGATTTGCCCACCATCGGGGGTGTATTTACTGGCATTCGAAACCAAATTCTCTATTACCATCCTGATTTTGTCGGGGTCAATATTTATTTCAGGCAGGTTTGTGGCCAAGCGCATTGTTACTTTTTGCCTGCGGCCGGCAATAGCCTGTTTCTGTTCTTCTACTATGTCTTGAATTAATTTACTGGTATTACAAGAGGCGAGCACCGGCTCGAACTTACCGGATTGGATTCTGGCCACACTTAGCATATCGTTAATGATTTTCAGCTGTCGCTCATTACTATCGTTCAGCTGCTTTAAAAACTCGAGCTGCTTAGGGGTGAGCTTACCGGCGTAACCATCTCGCAGCATATAACTGTAGGCCTTAACACCACTGGCGGGGGTTCTTAGCTGGTGGGCGGCGAGGTTTAGAAAATCATCTTTAGCCTGCTCGAGGCCTCGCTCAACCGTTATGTCTTTAATGACCACAATCGCACCCAGCGTTTTACCACCAGTATCTTTGATTGGCGCTGCCGAGTAAGCGATTGGCACTAAGAGCCCGCCCTTAGTTGCAAGTAGCAAATGAGCTTCGGTATTAACTGGCCGCCCCTTCAAGGCATTTTCGACGAACTCATAACTTGGCTGGCCCTCCTTTTCTGTTTGGAACATAAACACCTTATGATAATTTTCACCCATCACCTGCTTAGATTGATAGCCGGTTATGTCAGCAGCAGCTTGGTTGAAGAGTATGATCTTGCGGTTAGTATCAATAGCAAACACCCCGTCGCCAATACTAGCCAGAATAGCCTCGTCTTTAGCGCGCTCTTCTTCGGCCAGGGCCTTTTCTTTCTTCAAGTCTTCCAAGGCGCTTAGAACAGCCTTTTTGGTATCCTCCAGAGTAGCATTGAGCATTTCTAGCTGCTCAGCCCGGCGTAGGGCTTCCTGCTCGGCCTTAATGCGCTCGGTAATGTCTTGGCTGGTGCCGATGACGGAGAGGTTGCCGCGGGGATTGGTGGTGGCTCTGCCCTCGCTATGCACTACCCGTATTTGGCCGTCTGGACGCACTATTCGGTACTCCAGGCTGAAGGCTTTCTCTGCCGATTTTCTAATTGCGGCATCAACTCTTTCCACATCATCCGGGTGGACGAGATCCAGCAGAGACCTGATGCCGGGCCGGTATGTCTGGCGATCAACCCCGTAAATTTCATACAGCTCGTCTGACCAGTCTACCTCGGCGGTAACTACTTCCCACTCCCAGCTGCCGACCCGGGCAATCTTCTCAGCGTTTCTTAAGAATTCGGCTTGCTCTTCGGTGACGGCCTCATTTTCTTTCAGTAAGGCGGTCATAAAATCGGCAATGGCGGCAATTACAAGGAAGGTCGATGCAAAGAAGACCATCGAGCTGAAGGTATAAGGCATATTGCTGTGCAGCGCGGCATTATTGATAACGGGCGATTGAATCAGTCCGGTTATTTCGGCCAGCAATACGCCGTTATACAGCAGGGCGCTGATGATGGCTACGAGGTAAATAGCAAACCGTCCGAACAGCACACCCGTAATCAGTATGGGTATGGCAAACAGTATCGGACTGCGGCTTTCGACCCCGCCAAACTCGAATACCAAAAAGGTGATAAGCAGGGTGTCGGCAGCTAATTGGAAGATACTTAAGGCTTTCAGCCAGACGGCCCTCTGGTTCAGACGTTTTGTAAGTAGCCAGAAAAAGACGTTATAAATAGCTGCGATTAGACCGGAGGTAAAAACGTTAATAACATCTTGTGAAAGCCCCTGGCTGATATATCGCGCCAGAACGCTTGGTACGGCAATGGAGGCTACAAAGAACCAACGAATAGCAACATACCAGCGAACGCGTCTGGCTAGGCCGGCTTCATTGGGCTGCGTACTTGCCATTTTTTAAATATACCCCACCTCTTATCATATTAATTATATCTTAACCATAAGCACAATTGAATTTTAAGTTTTAGGATGAATGCAAGATTGTTATGATAGTGCTATGCCTAACTCAAGACTCAGAATGCTTTTAGCTGCCAATCTTATCAGCCTCGCCGGGTATTATTTCTTCGTGCCGCTATACGCGCTATTCGCCACTGAGGTGGGCGCAACACCGGCTGTAATCGGTTTGCTTTGGAGTTTTTATTCACTGGCCATGGCGGTATGGATACTAGCTATCGCCCGGTTTGCCAGCCGGTTCAACCAAGACAAGTTGGTAGTACTGGGCTTTGGCATGGCCGCTATTGGCTCAGCCAGCTTTTTTCTGGTGAGTGATGTCACCTCTCTAGCTCTAGCGCTACTAGTTAATTCACTTGTAGCCGGGGTGCTTTTGCCGGCCTATAAAACCGTTTACGCCAGGAACCAAGACAAGGGCCGCGAATCTCAGGAGTGGTCGCTGTATGATTCCAGTAGTATGTTGGCAATTGCGGCCGGTTCGGCAATAGGGGGGCTGATAATCGCTACCCATGGATTTACCGGTATATTCACACTTATGACTCTAGTTCAGGTGCTAGCGGTGCTGATCGCTTATTCCGAATTTAAGAAAAATGCTAAAGCAGCTAGCTAGTGCTTCAGCGCGCCAAGCCGAAGTACGGCGCAAAAAATTGCCCATAAGAGAGCTAGAAAGAAAGATACAAAATCGCAGTCGGGCTAAACTATCCTTTACCCAAGCTCTTGGGCAGCCGGGCCTGTCCCTAATTGCTGAGCATAAAAGGCGCTCGCCCAGCAAGGGTGATATTCGTCGCGGAAGCAATGCCGCCGAAATCGCAAAGATGTATACACGGGCTGGGGCGGCCGCCATTTCGGTTTTAACCGAAGAGGGGAGCTTCGGCGGATCGCTGCAAGATCTGGCAGACGTAAGAGATTCGGTGGATATTCCGATTCTGCGCAAAGACTTCATTACTAGCCAGTATCAGCTGTATGAGGCCGCTGCATATGGCGCCGATGCAGTCTTGCTGATAGCGGCCATACTCAGCACCAAGCAACTCAGGGAGATTTACGCGCAGGCTAGGGAGCTGGGTCTGGATTGCCTTATAGAGGTGCATAGCGAAGCCGAACTAAAGCGCGCGCTGGAGATTAACCCTAGGATTATTGGTATTAACAACCGGAACTTAAAAACCTTCAAGGTCGATATCCAAACGGCCAACCTACTGAGACCAATGGCGCCGCCGGGTACCTTGGTGGTCGCAGAAAGCGGATATTCGTGCGCCCAACAACTAACAGAGTTGAATATTGCAGGTTTTGACGCAGTGCTGATTGGTGAAGTATTGATGAGAGCTAAAGACCCCGAACTAAAGACAAGAGAACTGCTTGGTACACATTGAAAAGCCTTTTAAAAAGACTGCAGGGTTGGTAGTTTTAAGTAGATGTCAGTAAGTATCCAAGCCAAGATCGTGATCAGCTCCAAGCCAAAGGAGGTGTTTAAATATCTCCAGAATGCTGATTGCCATACTCTATGGAGCACCGTTATTACTCACGTTTCGGCTGTCGGGGAATTAAAAGTCAATCAGGTCTATGATTCTACCGGCTATCCACTTGGTAAAAAAATTAAATCGACTAATAGGGTAACAAAACTGCTTGCGGGCAAAGAATTTGAGGTAAAAAGTGAGGCCGGCCCATTGGCTTACACAGTAAATTATCAGGTTTCAGAGACCAAAAAGAATTGCACCAATTTAATCTGCAACTGTAAGATTGAGGCTAATGTCAAAATATTTAATATGGCGGAGCCGATTTTTAAGTATATGGCCTACAACCGCATCAAATCTGATTTAAACAATATCAAAATTTTAGCCGAAAATCCTAAATAAGAACTATTCAGCCAGCGGCAGTCTGAAGTAAAAGGCTGTACCTTTGCCTTCTTGCGACTCAAACCAGACTGCACCACCCATTGCTTCGATAAACTGCTTAGTGATATACAGACCAAGTCCGGTACCAGGAATATTACTGCGATTGCGCGATTGCACTCTAAAGAACTTTTGGAACATCTTGGCCTGCTGCTCCTTGGGTATACCTAGACCGGTGTCGGCTACCGAGGTGGTTAGATGTCCGTTTTGTACGGAATGCCTTATAATCACCTGGCCGCCAGTGCGGTTGTATTTAATGGCGTTAGAAATAAAATTCGTCAAAATAATCTGCAGTTTGGCTTCGTCGGCAAGTACTTTTTGGGGTGGTTTGCCTGGCTGGTAGGCGAAGCTGACCTTTCTGCCCTTAGCCGGTACGGACTGCATACTAATTATTTCATTTGTGAGTTTGCCGATATCTGTCGGTTTAATCTCAAACTGGATCTTGCCGCCTTCCAACCGGGCAATGTCTAGCATATCGGTTACTAGCTCCCGTAGTCGGGTAGTTCCCAGAAAGGCCTGGCCTATTAGCTCCCGGGCTTGCCTATCGACCTTGCCCATCCCATCCTCTAATACCATCGATAAGTTGCCGATAATGGACGTCATGGGGGCTTTGAGCTCATGAGTGGCAACACTAATAAACTCTTTGTTTTTTTCGTCTAGCGCTTTCTGGCCAGCCAGAATCTGGGCCGCCATATCATTCATAGTTTCGGCCAAGGCCTGCAGCTCATCCTTAGTCTTAAGGGTGATTTTGTGGTCCAGCTTACCGCTGGCAAATAGCAACGCGCCGGCTAATAGTTTTTTAATTGCTTCTGTGGCAGAGGCTACAAAGACTAATCCGACAAACAGTGAGACCAATAGCGAGATGACAATAGCCCCCAAAGCCAGATTTTGCGCAGTATTCAGCTCACCCAATACTAGCTGGGTTGGGGAAGCTGCCATGACCAGCCAAGGGCTGTCGTTGATCCTAGCAGACCGGGCAATCATTGGCTTTCCACCCTCATTAAATGAATACTCGGGGCTTGCAGCCTTGCTTTGTTTGGCGGCGCTTGCCAAGATTTTTGATCTATTTTTGCTATCAGCTAGCTTGGGGTAAACCACACTACCGCTTGATTCGGCAATATATACGGCATCTTCTTTATACGGCCGGGGGGCTGATTGCCAAGAGGGCTTTAAAAAACCGCTGTGGTCGGCGTCATAAGCCGCCAGCACGCTGCCGCTGTAGCCTTTAGCAGATACATTACCGCCAAGACCTACCAGCCGTTTATCCCCAGCCGTCTGAAGCGGTAACACACCGGAGCCAGATGATTTGTAGCGCTGGCTGATACTGGCCGTTTCGGCCACTGTGTTGCCCCCAGCTTTAATAACAATTTCAGTGGTTTCCGGGAAGAAAACTGTGTATGACCGCAGCCGGTCGCTGATTTTAGCCTTCTCATCACTAGTGAGCCCAGCAACCTGCTTTTGG
Organism: Candidatus Dormiibacterota bacterium; assembly: GCA_035536395.1. NCBI lineage: Bacteria > Bacillati > Candidatus Dormiibacterota > Candidatus Dormiibacterota bacterium. Next base: position 10,525 of record DATLOE010000015.1, on the reverse strand, counting down.
TAGCCCTGGCTGATAGCCTGCCGGTAGTCAGCCAACACTGAGCTGGGCGAGCTGCTTCTTACTGTTAACCTGGCAAACTCAGCCAGAAAGGGGTCACAATCGGCTTGGCCGATAAAACTAATATTCACACTCACATTGCGGGTACAGCTGTCGCGCTGGGTGGCCAGCTTGCTTCTTCTACTGTCAAATTCGTTTTTTATCTCGAATACTTCTTCGGCCGTTTTGGTTAAAACCGTCTGGCGAATGGAGATTTCGCGGTCTACTTTGGCAGCCGTGGTTTGAGCCGATTTGGCTAGCTGATCTATAAGTGAGGCTCTAATTAAGCCAGAGAGCTGCCCGTAACCGAGATATCCAAGTACAATAAAAGGAATAACTGGCGGCAATACTACCGTTAAAAAGAATCTTCTGCTTAAGCCGCGCCTGGCATTTAGCCGGTTAGCAGCCTGTTCGTCAATTACACCCATAGCAGTATTATACTGCTTATGTTGGCTCAGGTTCAAAATCGTTTGATTTAGAATATAGTTATCTATAAAGTGGAACAGGTGATAAATATGGGAATACAAGTTTGATTGCAGTCTGGTTTGCTATTGTCGGGTTCTTGGCCGCTATGGCCGGGGGCTTATTCGCGCTTAAATACCGGCGCCACTTGCATCACGTATTAGGCCTAACGGCCGGGATTTTAATGGGAGTAGTCATCTTTGATCTGCTGCCTGAAATCTTTGAAATCGTACATGCCGGTGGTTATGATCCAACTATTCCTATGATAGGCATGATGGGCGGGTTTCTGGCTTTTCACATATTAGAGAAGATGACTCACATTCATACACATGTCCATGAGGAAGAGCGCAATGTGCGTTTGGGTCACCCGGCTGTCGGCCAGCTTTCAGCCGCCGCAATTGCCAGTCATACCTTTCTAGACGGAGTGGCGATTGGTCTGGCTTTTCAGGTGAATGCGGCTATTGGACTAGCTGTAGCGCTAGCGGTGGTGGCGCATAATTTTTCGGATGGCTTAAATACTGTCGGGCTGATGCTAGCACATAAGAACTCTCCCCGAAAATCGCTACAGTTGCTTCTAGTGGTGGCCTTAGCCGCTCCGCTGGGTGCTGCCTCTACTTTACTCTTTACACTGCCCGAGCCGGTACTTCTAGCTTATCTGGGCATTTCGGCCGGCTTCTTGCTCTATATAGGTGCCAGCGATGTGCTGCCTGAGGCTAGCACCAAGCATCCTTCGCGCCTTACTTTGGCCATGACCATGGTCGGCGCGGTATTTATTTTTACAGTTACTAAGATGGCAGGAATATGAGCGATAAAGCACAAAAAATAGCAATTATTATTATGGTTCTGCTATTTGTGGTGGCAACCCTCGCACCTTTTGCTTTTCTATAGGGCGGTTGTAATGTGTGAGCCTTCTTTTAAAATAGCTAAGGTATGAAAATCTCTAAGCGTAATATTTTAATTATTGCCGCCCTGGCTATGGCATTCGGAATTATCCAGATTGCAGCCGGCAAAAGCTATGTAAACCAGCAGGCCGCGAAAATAGTTGCAAAAGACGCTGCCGGCCAGGATGTAGGCGCCGATCTCGTAGCACTACAGCTCTACACCAATGCGCATATGCTTTCCGGTACCCAGATTTTTCTAAAAGACAGCTACAATCGTGCAGTGGAGGCAGCAAAGGCTACCGCCCAGCCCAGCTCCAGTAGCCAACTGTATGGCGAGGCGCAGCGGGCATGTGCGGTTCATAAAGATTCGATTGCCCAGGCAAAATGCGTGAGTGACTATATTAATTCTCGGGCGCGTCCTGGCGCTAACCCCCAACCGGCAGTGATGCCCGACCAGGCCGCTTACACTAAGGTACTTACTTCGCCAATCTGGACGCCGGATTTGGCCGGCCTTAGCATCCTAGCTGCTGTCGTGGTTTTAGCCATAGGAATTTATCGGGCTAGGGCTTGAAGACTTCTAAACTAATTCGCCGCCCCGCAATAGACCTTTTACGCGGGTTTTTTATATTCGTGATAATAGTCGATCATCTGCGCCGAGCACCGGCCGGTTATGAGGTGATAACTGGCAAGGGTGTTCTATGGGCTTCTGCAGCTGAAGGCTTCTTTATAATTTCGGGTATGATGGTCGGCTTGGTCCGGGGGAGGGATTGGGTTCATTATGGTGCCCGTTATGCCACGAGTAAACTCTGGCGCCGGGCCGGGAAGCTGTATGTACTGGCGGTAGCGCTAACTCTCGGGTTTACGGCACTTGCCAAACATTTGGGTTTTGGCAGCAATATTAAAGGCGGCGCGAATTTAAATGACGATTGGCCTTCACTGATCCTTAATGCCATTACCGGTCAGTATGTTTATGGCTGGACCGACTTTTTAATTTACTACGCGGCCTTTTTATTTGTTTCGCCGCTAATTCTGTGGGCCTTGCACAAGCGCTTGTGGCAATTGGTACTGGTCGCGTCGGCATCTGTCTGGCTGCTGCGCGGAGATCATTTCGGCCTCGCCTGGCAGCTGCTTTTTGTAATCGGAATCATAGCCGGCTACCACTTGCCGCGATTAGAAGCCAAGTGGCGCTCTCTTGCCCCACGCCTAAAGCGGAATGCCTGGATGTTCTTAGGCAGCTTCATGGCTATAACGGTGGCTCTGGGCGTATTCTTCATCCATTTTCACGGGGCAGAGCAGTGGTATAGGGATAATCTAGAATCTTATTTTGTGCGGCAGACGATGGAGCCGGCTAGGATTATAGTAGCCCTATTATGGTTTAGCCTGCTCTACGGTTTATTTAGCAAATACCAGGCAGCTATTAGCCGGCTGGCAGGAGGCTTCCTCACTGTGCTGGGGCGCAACTCTCTGCTGGCTTATACGCTGCAAGGCATCGTAATTTTCCTGCTAGATATTCTGCTAGGTGCGTGGGTGTCAGATAATATCGCAGTTAACTTTGCCATAGTTACGGCCGTGCTGTGGCTTATCTGGTGGCTAGTAATCTTCCTTTCCCAATCCCCAAACCGACACTCAAGCCTGCCTGCCGGCAGGGTAAAACTTAAATAATCTCTTCCTTGGGGAAGAAGGGTGGAATTAAAAAATCCCCCCGAAAGGGGACTTTTTAATAAACTTTTATTTTACTTTTTACCCGACTGGTTCTCTTTAATCGCTGTTACAACCTTACCGTCGTCTTTTAGGTTTTCCCAGAACAGCACTTGATCGCGTGAGATATACATAACATCTTCTGGTCCGTGAAGTTCACCGCCTAGCTTGGCCAAGGAAACTTGAGGCTGTTTATCGTCACCTTCCTTTTTCTGCTCACCAGGCTGCACTGACTGCTGTACCTGCAGGTAGTAAATATCGTTCAGCCTCACGTAGCTGCTGTCGACTGATTTTAATTTTCCAAAGTAGACCTGTCCGTTGGTCAGGAAGAGCGCTTGGTATTGCTTGCTCTTAATAGCCTTGCTGGTGTTAGACGTGCTTAAGATGCGCATTCCTAAATAAATAGTTGCTACAACCGAAACCACTATCAGCAGTACGACCAGAGCTGTGTTAAGGGTTGAATTCTTAGACTGTCTGCCTGGGGCTATTTGATGCATGTATACTCTCCGCTACTTATTACCATTAGCGTTATTGTAGCGAAGGGAAGGGTAGCGCGCAAGCCTCACCTGATGACTTAAGGGTTGACATACCTGTAAGGCTTAGCTTACTCTGGGATAAGATTAATTAAAGGAGTCGATTACACATGGCTTACTCACATACAAACTCGAAAGGTCAGGAATATTTCCTGCACGGCAAAGACGTAACACTTAAAGGCGGACGCGTTCAGCGCATTTACTTCTTCGCCCGCGACGTACGCGATAACGACGCCGTAGACGCTTTGCCAGCTGGCTACATTGTGCAGGAAAACCCTCGCACCGGCCTACCGATTCTAAAGAAGGGCTAATAAGCCTACTAAGCAGAGCCGCTCCACTTGGAGCGGTTTTTGTTATGTAAATAATTTGAACAAAACCATAAGCAATTGTATGGTTAATCTATGGATAATCAGGAGACTTTTCATTTACAAGAGATGAAGAAGTCTAAAGCAAGACGAAAATATTCAATATCCCTTTTTGTGCTGGTACTGCTACTGGTGATTATTGCTGTTCTGCGTTGGGGTGGGCAGACAAGTGAGGATAGCGGCCTGCCTTTATTCGAGTTAAAAAAGCCTAAGCCGGTAGGCGGGGAGATAGTAGAGCTTAAACATACCGGTACACTGAATGCAGCTGCTATTAATACCGAGGCCGCCGTGGTATATGGCCCCACTGGAGTGCAGACGGCTAAAACCGCGATTGAAAAGTACGAAGTCACTTATACCAGCCAAGATCCTCGTAACGGCAAAGAGGTGAATATTAAAGGCCGCTTCTATATACCGCAGCAGCCTTACTTTGGCAACGCGATTGTATTTGGCCCAGGCACAACCGGCCCTGGAGCCGAATGCGCTCCAACGCTCGAGCGGGCCAGGGGTAAAAACTGGAGCCGGTACGACAATCATTTATCTTTTTATGCCGGCCAGGGTTATGCTGTTGCTACAACCGATTACGACAATCGTTTGCCAGGCGGAATTCAAGCCTACTTTGTAGGTGAATTTGAGGGGCGGATTATGCTAGACACCGCTCGGGCAATGCAGAAGCTGAAAGACGAAAGAATCCCTGGGTACATTCACCCCAAAGGTTTCGTAATGGCCGGTTATTCCCAGGGAGGCCATGCCGCTCTGTGGGCCGACCAAATCAGGCGTGATTACGCTGAGGAGATTGATATTAATGCCATTGCCGGGTTTGTACCGGCCGCAGATGTAGGCAAGCTGGTTAAAGACGCCGTTAGCGGTGCCACGGCTACTTGGCTGCCGCCCTACCTACTGGCTGCCTATCGTGATTATTACGAACTGCCCACGCTGCCCTTGGATATGCTCCAGGAACCTCACGCCCAAACCTTAGAGACTGACGCTAGAAGCCTGTGTATTGACCAGGTAGAGATTATGGCCGGCCGTTTTGGCAATAAATCCACGGTCGATAAGGTCTACCAGCCGGAATTCCTTAAGGCGGCCAGGGGCGATACGCTTGAGCTGCTGGTACCTGAGTTTGAGCGGCTGATGAGAAAAAACCTGGCCGGCGACTACAGCTCCAAAACACCGGTGCTGACAATTAGCGGCGAACGAGACACCGTAGTACTGCCGAATTCACAGCTACAACTCACCCAAAGACTCTGCCGCAACAATAGTTCTCGCAGTGTGCAGCTGTTTGTAAGCCCTGCGGCCACGCATTATACCGCTATGGCTGCAGGTAGAAATAAAGTTCTCGAGTGGCTTAAGCAGATAGAAAGCCCGCTTGCCCCTGCCACTGACTGCTCGAGGTATCGCCAGTGATCCGGCCGGCCAAAGTACGCGATTTAACAGCAGTCAGTAAACTGGCCGCCCAGTCAATCGAAAACGATTACGGCTTTTATCCACCGCACGTAAAACAGCAGCTGAAAGCCCGCAACTCCAAGCGCTCTCTACTCACCACAATCATTAGGCGCCAGCGCCTGATTTTAGTAGCTGAAGATAACGGACGGATAGTGGGCTACATTATCGCTAATCCTAATAATGATAGCGTAGCCTTGGTTTACTCGATATATGTAGACGGTGCCGCGCGTAAGAAGGGTATTGGCCGCGCTCTTTTGAATGAGTTCGAAAAACAGTACGTAAAGCCGCCTGTAAGTAAAATTATGGTTTGGACAGAAATCGCGCCCGATTACTATCGCCGTTTAGGCTGGAGCGAAGAGGCCGGGCTTAAAAATCATTGGTGGGGGCAGGATTGGGTGATTTTTGTAAAGCCAGTCAACAATAAAAATTCGATCTCTAGCATAAACAAGCGCATAAAAGAGACCGAGTCTGTCAGCGGCGACGCCGAGTGAGCAAGCGGACTGTCATATTCATTTTCACAGCAGCTTCTCTGGCCATAGGAGGGGCTTACTTATGGATAGGTTCAAGCAAAGACAAGAACACTCAGACCACGCCAGCGCCGACTACCCAACAACCGCAGACCAAGAAGACCGAATCTGCTCCCGAGCTTATCATTGGTAATCCGAATGCCAAGGTGACAATCCTGGAATACAGCGATCCGCAATGCCCGATTTGCCTGCGCTTTTTTGAGACTACCGAACCACAGCTAAAGAGGGAGTATCTTGATACCGGCAAGGCTAAACTGCAGCTGAAGGTAGAAACGCACATTGGCGCGAACTCAAAACTGGCCGGCCAGGCTTGGTACTGCGCGGCTGAGCAAAATCAGTTTGCGGCTTATCACGATGAAACCTTTCGCCGACAGCGATCCGGGATTAACGAGACGAGCTTAAAGCAGATTGCCGGACAAATCGGACTGAATCAGAATACTTTTGATCAGTGTTTAGAAAGCGGTAAGTATGCCGCTCAAGTTGAAGCCGATAACACCGAGGCCCAGAGCCGAATTAGCGGCACACCGACCTTTTTCATAGGTACGCAGAAAGTCGTAGGCGCCCAGCCATTCTCAGTTTTTAAAACGATTATTGATTCGCAGTTATGAGCTTGTTACTTCTAAAAATAAAAGTTAGCGCGAGGGCGGTGCTGACAATTTTAGCCAGCCGGTACGGCCTCGCGGCACTGGTTATGGCCGTTATAGCGCTAGGGGTGCTTTTGTGGGTGTTCAACCTCAACCTGCTGGCCTACATTTTTGCCAGCCCCAATCTATCGTTTATTGAAAAAGTTCAGTTCGTCTTAAACGGCTACGGCTCAGTGTTTACTAATTTCGATTCACTGGGCGCAGCTACAATATTGGCATTTTCGGTTCTTTTCGGAGTTAACGCAGCGGTTCTATGGTATGTGCTTGTAGGTGTGGGCAGAGAAGCAGCCAGGGAGGGAGGTAAAAGCGGCCTGTCTTTGGCAGCGGCTATTATTGGCGCCGGCTGCGCAGTGTGCGGCACCGGTTTTCTGGGGCCGCTACTGGCCGCGGTGGGTGCCGGCACCTCGGTGGGGTTAATTAGAACCATCGGCATCGCGGCTAACATTCTGGCAATCGCCCTATCGGTGTACTCCATCTACGGCCTAGGGAAGCGAGCCTCTGCTCTTCAGGCCAAAGTCAGGAGCGCCAAGTGAAAAAACGGATAGTTATTTTAATATCGGTTTTAGCGGCCCTTTTAGCCACTCTTGTATATCTTTCGCTAAATAAGGACAATGATGACCAAGAAAGTTAAAGCCCCCTCCTTAAAGGAGAGGGCTTAGTTTAGGCAGTTTTGGGCTGCCATCTCTGCCGGCGGAGCCGGATCTTAAAACGGGCTGGCCGGCCTGTCTGCCGCCGCACTTGGAAGAAATAGAACATTCCCAGTACGGGGAAGAAAAGGGTTTGGCACAGAGCATAGGGAGGGAAAAGCGCCATCCATCTACTGCGTACAGGCCAGTTGGCAAGCAGGGTGATAAAAATGTACAAAAACATAATTATCGGTAGCAGCCAGTAGTGAGCCAGCCCTTCCCACCATTTAGTGGCCAACAGCAGGTAGATCAGTACCAGCCTGTAGGCCATATCTACCGGGTAGTGCAGTAGGTGTTCCATATTGATGATGGAGTGCCTGAAGTGCCCTGCCCACCATCCGCGCCGCTGCTTAGCCAAGGCCCTGAAGGTTTCCGGCACATCGGTATACACCGGCATATCAATGTGCCCGACCTTCATCCGGAAGTGCTTGGCCACCATGCCGACTTCGATATCTTCACCAAAGAACCATTGTGAATGATGGTTCATTATGTGGCGAAGCGCTTCGGTGCGCCCTAGTATACAAGCACCAGAAGTGAACCAAGGCCGAAGCCTTCTGCCCTGCATGGCCACATCGTATTCCACGCCCTGCATCTTCTCGGCCAGGGTTTTACGGCGGCTGGGCAGAACCCGCACACTGCACAGGTCTTTGCCGGAATCCTCCATAGCGCCGACAGCCAGAGCCAAATCGTCTTTGGTGTAGCTATCGCCATCCATGCGGAGGGCATAGGTTGTCTGCACGGCGCCTAGGCCGGCTTTCAGCATATCGGCCGGCGAGATCTTTCCGGCAAAGGCCGTATGGTGTACTCGCCAGTCCTGACCCTCCAGCTCGCTTGCGAACTGCTGCAGTTCTGGAGTCGTCGTGTTGAGGACGATGACGGTATTTGCTTTATACCGCTCCAGATACCACAAGTTGGCTAGATATTTGGAGTGTCCGAATATCGGCACCAGAATGGTGAAATCGCTTGACGGATTTGCACCAATTGGCAGCTTTCGCTTCAGGTAAATAGCGAGGTTCTGCATATCGAACAGAACCAGGAAAACAAAGAAAGCTAGTGGCAGCCAACTATTTAGACTGCCCACCTTTAGTCAGCAGTTACGTGGCGGACAACCGAGCCGATCACTACATTGCCCAGTGGGCCACGCACTACGTGGTGTACCCATACTTTGCTGCCGCGCCGGACGATATCGTGCTCTACGGTGTAGGACTTGCCAGCCGGGTAGACTACGTGCCGCACCGGCTTACCGCCGATGGATTCGACGCCTACTACCAGCTTGCCGCCTACACGGGTAAAGTCATGCACCGTCTTGACGTGGTGCGCCCTTACCTTGGGGGTTACCGACTTCTTCTGAACCGGCTTTGCCGGGTCGCTAACTACCCCTGCGCCGAGGCAGGCAGCAACCACACTGCCAACGACACACCCTGTCTGTGCACTCATTGCCATCTTTAACGCCTCCCGACGTTTATGGGTTAAGTTTCAATGAACTAAAAAATTCTGGATTCTCCAGAACTCGTACTGCTTATGCTACAGCATAAGCGTTTTACTGTCAAAATAATTCTGCATAATTTCAAGTATGAAAAAGGCGGCACCACTTAATGTGGTACCGCCTGTAGCTAGCTGGCTGGTTTGCCGTCAGCCACTCTGAGTATTACACGATCAACTGCTGCGCCGTTGCAGCCACCTTTGTCTTTAGGCGCTTGTTTCTGAACATCGGCTTTTGCCTTATCAAAGTCGGAGAGGTAGGCCTCTAAGACCTTTTTGCAGCGCGCGTAAGTTTGCTCCAGGTTGCGCATTTTAGCAGCCTTCTTAACCTGAATAGGTTCTGGCAGCTGACTGAAGTGCGGGTGCATTCGGTCGTAGCGAATGAAAGACTGCCTGGCCCGCGCCACTTTATTTGTCAGCACCTGAACTTTTCGAAACTTGGTCTTGAGTTCTTGGACATTGGGCGTGGTTAGCTTGTCGTAGGCAATCACCCCGCCGCTGGCAGCTGCCATCAGCGCCCCCAAGGCTAGAATTGCAATCAAGAAGCGCTTCATTTTGCCCCTTTGAGTTTTTGGTTTTACAGAACAGCTATTAGCTCACATCCTAGCAGAGTTATGATAATGACATAAAGCGAGTGTTTGGTCAAGCCAAGTTAGATATTTAGCATTTTGCACAAAGAAAAATCCCTGACACAAGCCAATAATAGGCATATAATAAGCTTAATTAATTTTGGAGGATGTCATGGCAGAAAGAGAGATTATTACCGAGAGGAAGAGCAGTTCTAACGGTTCAGATTATTACACTGCGCAGAACCTTATTTACTTCCTGTTCGGCTTACTCATAGCACTATTAACTTTCCGATTCATATTTCGGCTATTGGGGGCTAATCCAGGTAGCGGTTTTGTAGACTTCGTTTACAGCCTAACTAATCCGTTTGTAGCTCCGTTTTACGGCATATTCGGAGGCGATTTGGTAACAGAGGGGGCCGTAACCACCGCCGTACTAGATTCAGCTACCTTGGTGGCAATAGCGGTTTACGCGCTGATCGGCTGGGGAGTTGGCCGTCTGGTAGCGGCTGCCTCAGGTCGCCCAACTGTGGAATAACGCCAGTAGTACAAACCTGTTGCCAGTCATTAACATAAGCGGTATAATTACTACACATCACGCTTATGCTTTTTCAGGCTCTAAATAAGGGCTGTTATTGGCATAAGTAGGGTGGAGTAAATAAAAACTAAAGAGGAGCTATATACGGTTGGATCATAACCTCAAAGGCCTACCGGCCCATCAAGGTTACAGAAGGCTTGCGCCAAACCAACCCAACACCCCGCCCCCAACGGGTCTATTTGCGTTACTCAAGAATCAAACTGGGATACTCTCCCTCTCCTTTAACCAACTACTTATTATATTCTTTACCACGGCTACAGTCGGAGTTGGAGTAGGGTTACTAGCTGATCAATTTGTGGCATACCCCGGTGAGAGAGGGCCGAAAGGGGAGCAAGGAGCACAAGGCTCCATTGGTCACATTGGCCCAAGCGGCGCAGCCGGCTTGCAAGGCGCGCCAGGCTTACAAGGTTCAGATGGCCCTCAGGGAGCTCAAGGCCTACAAGGCTCAACCGGTGCCCAAGGTATCCAGGGAGCCACTGGCGCAACCGGAGCAACCGGAGCCACTGGTGCCCAGGGCCCCGAAGGCCCCTCCGGCTCCGTCTCTGACTCCCAGCTCTCAAGCAATGTAGCGCTACTTAACCGCAATTCGCAGACCTTTACCGGT
>DATLOE010000014.1 GCA_035536395.1 Candidatus Dormiibacterota bacterium | reverse complement strand
CCCCTCCGGCTCCGTCTCTGACTCCCAGCTCTCAAGCAATGTAGCGCTACTTAACCGCAATTCGCAGACCTTTACCGGTAATAATCAGTTATTTAAGAACAATACTAATTCCACCACTGGCTTCCAGGTTCAGAATGCGGCTGGAGCAAGTGTACTGACCGTCGATACTACCAACTCAACCACCATCCTCCAAAGCATCAATAGCGAGGCTACTCTAGGCAGCGAGAAAGTCACCAACGGCACCTTCACCGGCAATGCAACCGGCTGGACTCTAGGTACTGGCTGGGCCTACAACTCCAACAACGCTACCAAGACTGCCGGCACCGCCAGTGACATAGAACAAAACATCTCAGCCTCAGCAGGCGAGACCTACCGAGTAGCCTTTACCATCTCCAACCGAACCGCCGGCTGCCTGACACCAGAAGTAGGCGGTGTTTCAGGCCAAAACATCTGCGCGAACAGTACTACCCAAACCCAAGTCATCACCGCCACCACCACCGGCAATCTCAAGCTCAAAGCCGACAGCGCCTTCGACGGTACTATAGACAATGTCTCAGTCATGAAGCTGACTGCGTCTAACAGCGTACTAACCGTCAAGAACAGCGATGCTTCAACTGGGCTAGAGATTCGAAGCGGAGGAACGCCCGGGCTGAATAACACCTTTATAGGCTTGCGCGCAGGGCAGTCTACAACTGAAGGGGATAACAATACGGCTCTTGGTGTTTCAGCTCTGCGCAACCTAACATCTGGTATCTGGAATGTTGCGATTGGCAGCAATGCACTGCAAAATACTACGACTGGGTTCTGGAATGTGGCTGTCGGCGGAGATGCTTTGGCATCCAACACTACTGGGGCTTACAACACGGCGATCGGCACAAATGCCATGTGGAGGAACACTACAGGCGTTAACAATACAGCGCTAGGCGAGGACGCTCTAATTTTCAATACCACCGGCAACAACAACACCGCCATTGGCTCCGATGCCCTCGATAGCAACACCACCGGCGAATATAACACCGCCATTGGCTCTGATGCCCTCGATAGCAACACCACCGGCGAATATAACGCCGCTGTCGGTTTGGGTGCGCTCGGCTCCAATACCACCGGCAACAACAACACCGCCCTCGGTCCCGAAGCTGGCGCCACCAACGTCACCGGCTCAGCCAACGTCTTCCTTGGTTACCAAGCTGGCTATAGTGAAACTGGCTCCAACAAGCTGTATATAGAGAATTCGAGTACTAGTACCCCGTTGATTGGCGGCGACTTCGCCGCAAACTCTTTAACATTCAACGGTTTTGTATTGGCTAAAAACACCGCAGACTCCACCACCGCCTTCCAAGTTCAAAATGCAGCTGGAAACTCTTTATTTACCGTAGATACCTCAGGCCTTAAAATTACCCTAGGCGCAGCCAGTGCCACACCAGTGCTGCTAGTGCTGGGTACTAAGAACACGGCCGGGGACCCGACCTGCACCAGTGGAGCTGTGTACTACAACTCCAGCACCAAACAAGGCAAGGTCTGTGTAGACGGAGCCTGGAGTGCTGTTTCTGCGCCTGTGGTTACCACGCTACCATCCAGTCCTAGTGATGGCGATGAAGTAACCTACCAAGCCGATGCCACTAACGGCATCTACTGGCATCTGCGCTACAGAGCCGGTTCGGCTTCTGCCTACAAGTGGGAGTTTTTGGGAGGGTCAGAACTGTACAGCTCGGTAGCAACGGCAGAAAGCACGCAGTCAGCTACTTTTGTAGCGCTTGCTACCGCCGGACCTTCTATAGCGCTGCCTCTGCCCGGTGATTATGAGATCGGCCTGGGCGCCACGATTTCTCAAGATTCAGCCAACTCACCGGCGGTCATGAGCTTTGATATTGGCGCGACTGCTGCCTCAGATGGGGATTCTATCTGGGAGTTTTATTCGGTTAGAACAGACGGCACACCAGGGCCTATTAGAAATGCCAATGTGCTGCTTCGTAAAACAGGGCTGAGCGCGGTGACGCTTACGGCAAAATACCACTCTACAAGTAACGCGAACAGTACCTTTAGTCAGCGTACTATGCGGGCGCGACCGATAAGGGTAGGGCCATGAGTATAACTTTTAATAAACTTCTAGCGCTCACATTAGCTACCATCCTCTTAGGCATCGGTGTAGGTTTAATCGCCGACCAATTTGTGACTTACCCAGGGGAGCGTGGTCTCAAAGGCGAACAGGGCGCAGCCGGGGTGGGCCTAAATGGTCGTGATGGCCAAGACGGTTCGGCCGGTCCTCAAGGCGAAGTCGGCTTAACTGGCCCCACCGGCACCAGCGGAGACACTGCTGACTCCCAGCTTTCCAGCAATGTAGCTCTGCTAGACCGCAATTCACAGACTTTTACCGGTAATAATCAACTGTTTAAAAACAATACCGACTCGGCCAGTGCCTTCCAGGTGCAGGATGCCGGCGGGGTAGTGGTGCTGAATGTAGATACCATAAACAGCCGGGTAGGCATTAATACGGCTAATCCTCAGACATCACTTGATCTGGGCGGCGGCTCATTAACGCTTAACGGCGCAGACACTAGTGGGTTTGACCTGCCCGGCCTTAAGTATGTAGAAACCGGCCGTATGGATATGGGCTGGGGCGGCTTTGGCGGCGGTAATTTTGAACTCTACTCCAAAGGCCATGCCAGCCGTCAGGGGCAGTTTAGAATAGTTTATGGCGGTGGAGACTTTGGTGATATTAGGTTTATTCACTATAACGGCACTAGTTTTCCCTTACGGGCCATTCTGACCAAGGAGGGTAATTTTGGTATTGGCGCCGATACGCCCACCGCTATGCTAGATGTCCGCGGCAACGCACTATTTAAGAACACGGCAGACTCTACTACTGCCTTCAGGGTGCAGAATGCAGCAGGTGCGGATGTGGTCCTGGTGGATACAACCAACAAGCAATTGACCGTGAATGGTGCAGCCAACGAGGCGTTTAGGGTTAAAAGTCCCACAACTACCTACTTTAATGTAAACACTAATACATCTCCGGCTGTAGAGGTGGTTAATGGAGCCACGCTAAACCTTTGGTCTGATGGCTATATAACTAGACAGCTCAGGCTCAAGGCCAGTGACGGCAGGATTGAATGGGGCAGTTCGGCCGATACAGTGCTTTACAGAACGACTACAGGAGGCCTGCCAGCCCTGCGCACTGATCAAACTGGCGGCTTATTGGTTGGGGGAACGGGTATCTCGGGAGGGCGAATCGGCTCAATTACCCAGACTACTGCTGGTAATTCCTTTACCACATTTGTCAGCGGAGAAACACAAAATCGCTTTGTAATTACTGCTGCGGGCAAACATGACTGGGGCGATGGAACAAACCCACAAGACACCAACCTCTATCGATCAGCTGCTAACACGCTTAAAACCGATGATAATTTTTTGGTTCAAACCGCCACCAACTCCACCACCGCCTTCCAAATACAGAATGCAGCGGGTGCCAACTTAATACAGGTCGACTCCGTTAATAACAACATTGTTATCGGCAATAGTAGCGGAGCGACTCGTACATGGTCGACCAACGCAAATGCCATCACTACTGCACGACAAAACCATACCTCAGTATCGGCTAACGGATACATTTATGTAATAGGTGGTTCTAGCGATGATACGTACACTGGGGCACAGAGTACGGTTTATTATGCCAAATTGAACTCAAACGGTACTACCGAGGCCTGGGTGTCTACCACTGCACTGCCGCAAGCTCGCTGGGGAGCCCACTCAGTAGTAGTAAACGGCTATGTATATGTGGTTGGGGGCTTAGATGCGTCTGGTACGGACAATACTACGGTTTACTCAGCGAAATTAAATGCAGATGGCACTCTCGGTTCCTGGCAAACCACAACGGCGTTGCCGAATGCACGCTCTCTCGCCAGCGGCCTAACTGCTAATGGCTATATTTATATTATTGGCTCTAACGACACATCGACTACCTCGTATTACGCCAAAGCAAATTCTGATGGGACTGTTGGGGCCTGGCAATCAACCACAATCCCAAACTGGACACGATATGATGCATCGGCGGCCGCGAATGGGTATCTCTACATTATTGCCGGCGGTGGCCCTGAAGCCAATTCAGATACAAATATAGCTTATGTCAGAGTCAACGCTAATGGCTCTCTCGGAACATGGCAGCTGGCAAGCAACCGACTTACTGAAGGACGGAGCTCAAGGCCTCGTGCTGTAGTATCGAACGGTTATCTATATGTATATGGGAATAGCACTAGTGTGGAATACGCTAAGTTGAACAGCGATGGTTCACCAGGCACATGGACAACTTCAGCCAACGCCTTGCCGGCGAATATCCGAGCCCAAGGAGCGGTTGTAGCTAATGGCTATATTTACTCACTTGGCGGCCTGGTAGGTGCAACATCACAAACAGCTGTGTACTACACTTCTACACCGCGTACCCAGATCGCTGGCGCCCTTGATCTCGTTGGGGTAAGCAATGGCACGCTGGCCGATGGCGAGGTAGGCCTAGGCGGGGAACTGACTGCAGGCAATGCTAATATAGTCGGCAATCTTCAGGTACAAGGGCAAGCTACCTTTGCTCAAAGCGTCTCTGTAGACAAAGAGCTGGCTGTGCGAGGATCGGCGTTGTTTAAGAACAATGCTAATTCTACCGCAGCCTTCCAGGTGCAAGATGCGTCCAGTACTACAGTGCTAGGCGTAGATACCTCGGGGGGTATATTGTTCTCTAATAAAGCCAACTCAGCCTCCACTATAGCCTTTCAACTAAAAGCCAATACCAACCTCACCACCTCGGGTGCTAAACTATTGGTTCTTACTAACGGATCGCTGGGCGATAAATTCAGCATAGATAAAGACGGAAACGTGGTGGCAGCTGGCGGGCTTACCACTAGCGGCAACATACAGGCGAACGGAAATTATCTTATACACAATAATACTGAGAGTATCGCTGCCACAAATGATGGAGCAGCTGCTTGTGCCGTGCAACAGGTTGGCTACCCAGAAGCTTGGGAGGCAACAGTGCGTATTTATAGAACTACCGATAGCGCTAACCAGCAGTTTTATCGGGTTATATTGTCTAATTATTACTATGGCTCGGGGTCGACAGCTACAACAACAGATCTTGGCGGAGGCACAGTTATGTCGGCCACCTTTGGACCCTCTAGGGTAGGCACAGGCTGTGCTGCAGGTGACAATAATAGTTCTGACTCGGTAGTATTGAGAATGGTTGGGTCTTCAGCCGGTAATGGCCAGTGGGCAAGCACAATTGTCTGGAGAAAGCTGTACTGATTTGCTTCACCTGTTAGGCAAAATCGGTATGAAAAATAAATTTTTTGGTGGGGCTGGCTGGACTTGAACCAGCGACCAATCGGTTATGAGCCGACTGCTCTGACCACTGAGCTACAGCCCCTCGTCGCAGCAACTAGTAGGTGCTGCGTATTATTTTACTCACCTCCGTACCGCCTACCTGATTGTAAACATCAAACGAAAGCTTTACAATCACTGGCCGTCTATAAAAATGTGTTCATATATATTACCCTTAAGCTATGGATTGGAAGAAAATCGGTCAGCAGCTGCATATCGGAACTATTCTAGGCTTTCTAATAGTTATTTATCTGGTGGTTTATCTGGCCGGAACAGTTAAGCGCAATTATGAACTGCAAGAGCAGCTCAATTTTCTAAAGCAAGAGATATCTACTTTGGAGGCGGAAAAAGACGCCCTCAAGTATCGCATTCAGTATTACCAGACCGATTCATATAAAGAGAAGGAGGCTAGGGCCAGGCTTGGCCTGCAGCAGCCAGGGGAAAGCGTGGTGATTCTGCCAAATAAGCCTAAGGATCAATCGGCGGAAAAAGAAGGAAAGAAAAAACGAAACTCAAACATTGAACAATGGTGGAATTTCCTGCTTGGCCGTACTTGACCAACAGGTTAAAAACTGGTAAATTATGTAGACGCAAAACGCCGCGGGGTGGAGCAGTGGTAGCTCGTTGGGCTCATAACCCAAAGGTCGGTGGTTCGAATCCACCCCCCGCTACCAAGTGAAATTTGCTGGCCGCCTTAGGGCGGCCCTTGTATTTAAAATAAAGTTTTGCAAACCAAGGAACTGTTTGCAAAACTAAAGAAGCAGCGGTATCAAAGCTAAAGCCAATGTTCGTCTAGGCGGATTGCGGCTGCGGCTCGAATTATCGCTGCAACTAGGCTGCGTAGCTCAGTGGTAGAGCAGAGGACTCATAAGCCTTTGGTCGCAGGTTCAAATCCCGCCGCAGCCACCATTTATGAAATTATCTTTTGATCAAAAAGTTAACTGGCCTACAGTAGGCAAGTATGTTGTAGCCGTATCCGGTGGAGTCGATTCGGTGGTTTTACTGCATCTTCTTGCGTCATCAGGTAAAAAATACGATTTAATTCCGGCTTATATCGACCATGGCTGGCGAGATACAGCAGTGGAGCAACGGCTGGTTCGGAATCTGTCTGAGCATTTGCATCTCGAACTTCAAACCGGGGCACTTAAGCTTAAAACCAAAAGCGAGGATGAGGCCAGAAAAGGGCGCTACCTGGCACTGGAAGACATTCGTAAAAGCAGCAATGCCCTGGCCATCATTACCGCGCATCACATGGATGACCGGTTGGAAACCAGCATTATGAACGTGCTGCGTGGCACTAACCGCTATGGCCTGGCGCCCCTGCATTCAACAGATAAAGTTATTCGCCCACTGCTGAATGTTAAAAAGAGTGAATTAGCCACTTACGCCAAAAACCATAATCTTGCGTGGTGTAGCGACCCGACTAATTTAGATTCTGCATATAGGCGCAACCAAGTGCGCAACCAGCTGCTGCCAAAACTGCGCCAGAAAAATAAAGATTTTGATGCAAACTATAGACACATCATGACTGAGGCAGAAAAACTGAACGCAGAAATCGACAGGCAGCTTGCAGGGTTGACCACAGTTAGTAGGGGCAAGGCGGAACTGGATAGGGCAGAACTTAAAAACCTCTCTCTGCCGGTAGCGAGGCATGCGCTGGTATTTATGGCCCGCCGGGCCGACCCGGCCGCGGAGCTAGATGCCATGACAGTGCATCAGGCTGCACTTCAGCTGAAAACAGGGCGATTGCGCGGAGGGCGAAAACTGACTAGTTCATTGTTAATTACTATCTCGAATGATAAGATAACTATTGTTTCCAATCCTGTTAAAAGCGTTAAATAAGGAAGATTTGTGAAGAAACGTTCAAGAAGTTTTTTGTGGTTAATCGCTATTCTGGCCGTGCTGGCTGTGATGGCTGTGGTTTCTATGCCTCAGCCCAAAACCGAGGATGTAACGCTTTCTCAAGTGATAGAAGAGGCCTCACAGGGTAAGATTGAACGAATAGAGGTTTCGGGCGATAAATTGACAGCCACCCTAAAAGATCCGGCCGCGCCCAAGCAGATTGCTTACAAAGAGAGTGGTGCGAACCTGACCGATTACGGAATCGATTACAAAAAGGTGACTATAGATACTAAGAACGGCGATTCCAGCTCCAAATACATCATTGCCGGAATCTTTAGCATTCTGCCATTTCTTTTAATCGGCGCGTTTTTATTCTTTATGATGCGGCAGGCTCAGGGTTCTAGCAACCAGGCGCTTAGCTTCGGCAAGAGTAAAGCCCGCCTGTTTGGCAGCGATAAAGAGAAGGTTACATTTAAGAACGTAGCCGGCTCCGAAGAGGCTAAGCAGGAGCTGAGTGAGATTGTGGAATTCTTAAAGTACGCCAGCAAGTTCGAGGCCTTGGGTGCAAAGATTCCCAAAGGAGTTCTACTCTTCGGCCCGCCGGGAACCGGTAAGACTCTACTAGCTCGCGCTGTAGCCGGTGAGGCCGGTGTGCCGTTCTTCAGTATTTCCGGCTCGGAGTTTGTAGAAATGTTCGTGGGTGTCGGTGCTTCTAGGGTGCGCGATCTCTTCACTAAAGCCAAAAAGAACGCTCCTTGTATTATATTTATAGACGAAATTGATGCTGTCGGCCGTCAGCGTGGTACCGGTATGGGCGGTGGGCACGATGAGCGTGAGCAGACCCTGAACCAGATTCTGGTAGAAATGGACGGCTTTGAGCAGGGGACGAACGTAATCGTGATGGCAGCAACTAACCGGCCGGATGTGCTGGATCCGGCACTGCTGCGCCCTGGCCGATTCGATCGCCGGGTGACGCTTGATTCACCAGATGTCCATAATCGCAGAGATATTCTGGAGGTACACTGCGCCGGTAAGCCTCTAGCAGAGGATGTGAACTTAATGCAGGTTGCCAAAAAGACCCCCGGATTTTCTGGAGCCGATCTTGCCAACCTCGTGAACGAAGCTGCTATTTTAGCTGCCCGTATGAATGCTAAAAAAATCACCCAAGCTCACCTTGGCGCTTCTGTAGAAAAGGTTTTGCTTGGCCCTGAGCGCAAGAGCCACATTATGAATGCCAGAGAAAAAGAGATTACCGCTTATCATGAGGCAGGGCACGCCATAGTCGGCCACTATATGGAGAATGCGCATCCAATTCACAAGGTTACTATTATTTCTCGCGGTTCAGCAGGAGGCTTTACCTGGAGCTTGCCGGTGGAAGACCGCCACTTAAGCAGTGTGCAGGATTTTAAAGATGATCTAGCTATGATGCTGGGCGGGCGGGTAGCTGAGCAGTTGGTATATAACGAAATCACTACTGGTGCTTCTAACGACCTGCAGAACGCGGCTGCCATTGGCCGCAAGATGGTCATGGATTACGGTATGAGCAAAAGGCTTCCGAATCAAGTCTTTGGCTCGCACCGCGATGCTATTTTCTTAGGTCGTGAACTAGGAGAGGGTAAGAACTACTCAGACGAAGTCGCTAAAATTATTGATGACGAAGTAGCGGCTTTAATAGATGAAGCCGCCAAGCGTGCCGATACAGTTATAAGAAAACACCGCAAAAAACTCGATGCTGTAGCCGAGCATCTGGTAAAGGAAGAGACGCTAGAAGAAGATCAGTTCTTAAAACTGGTGGGCGGGCCGAACTTGCGTAAAAAGTACAAAGAGCCGGCAGTAGATATTAAAAATGATACTAATACACCTCCAGCTTCTCGAAAACTCGCCGAAGCTTGACAGTTTTCTGATTTACAACTAAATTACCTTTACTGCTTTCAGTGGAGAGAATTGAAATTTAAGGGGCAAACGCTCCGAAGGTTTGCCAAGGAGGATCCCCAGGTGCGCCGGATGCGGCAGCCGGGTTCTGCTTCTTGGCAAAAAAGTTAGGGTGATTACCCCAGGAGCAGGGGTGGTTAATTGCCATACGGCTCACTCCCTTTTTTGTGAGCTAAGGTGGACCCTAATACCGGATACGGCATCCGGGTGCCGGTACCTGTCCGGACAGGGGCGGCGTCTACGGGGGCGCCGCCCCAGAACTTCGACCACCTCCCTCCCGGGTGAGGTCGGAGGAGGACACGGTGTCCTCTTACTCGCGAGCCAGCAGTGTCGGCTGCATGGCCCATGACTGCTGGCTCGCTGAGTCTTTTCAAAACTTCGGGCCGTGGCCTGAAGACGCAGTAACCCTGGGGTGCGGCTTAGCTCGACCTTCGCCGCACCCCGATACTTTCAAAACTTGGACACGGATGTCCTTCCCGCGGTGGGGGGGGGGGGGGG
>DATLOE010000013.1 GCA_035536395.1 Candidatus Dormiibacterota bacterium | reverse complement strand
CTTAATTTTTTAAATACTTCAAGCATAAGAAGTGTCAATAGAAATTGACATTTTTGTATCTGTAGGGTAAGATAATCTATTGTTAATTTGAACACTATGGAGTCACGCGAGCTTACCCCTAAGCAGCAAACATCAGAAGCTATCCGTCAGTCGGAAAGCATACTTATTATTACAGGTCAGCACCCGAGTGTTGATCAAGTTTCGGCTGCCGTGGCGCTTGCTAGGGTCTTGCGCAAGCTAGAGAAGAAGACGACCGTTTTGGTAAGTGACCAGCTGCCAGCCGGTTCGCGTTTTCTTTCTACCTCGGTAGTGGAGCGCCAGCTGAGCGGATTACGTGACTTTATCGTGCAAGTCGATCTGGGCAGGTCTGAGGTCGATAAGCTTAAATACACCATAGAAGACAACAGGCTGAATGTGCACATTACGCCTTTTTCGGGGGGCTTTAAGCCCGAGGATGTTAGCTATACCTATGGCGATTATCAGTTCGATATTGTGATTGCCCTTGGTGTTTCTTCGTATAGCAGGCTAGAGCGGCAGTACCAGCAGAATCCAGAATTATTCAAATCGATCCCCTTGGTAAATATCGATTACCATCGAGGTAATGAGAATTTCGGCGCCATTAACTTGGTGGAGCCAGCCGCGGCCAGCCTAAGCGAGCTAATTGTGGCACTGGCCGAGTCGCTGCAGACCGGTAGTATCGATCAAGAAATCGCAACGGCTCTACTAGCCGGTATTATGGCCGCTACAGACCGTTTTACCTCGAACCACACCACCCCTAAGACTTTGACCGTAGCAGCCCAAATGATGGCTGCCGGGGCCGATCAACAACAAGTAGTGACTGGTTTATATCGGGGGGTAGGTGATAAGCCTAAGAATCCGCCTCGGTCTAACCAAAGCCAAAGCCAAAGCCAGACTCAGCCCTTGCGCGACCATCAGTCTCGGCCAGTAGAGCGTAAGGAGCAAACCCAGCCACAACCCAAGCCCGCTCCGCCGCCTAAATCATTTGAGCAGTTTGCCGCCCCGCAGCCAGAGCCGTCTGAAGAGGCACCTCACCCCAATCAGGTCACATTAACAGCCGAGCCGGAACCACTCATAAACGCCAGTGATAACAAAGCAGAGGAGAATAAGAGCGTGCCGCCAGCGCGGCTTCAGCCTGCGTCTGAGCCAAAAGCAGAAGTAAAGCCTGCTACTACCGAAGAGACCGCGCCGCCCAACCCTCTTGAAAGTCCCACAGCCCAGCCTAAAGCTCAGAACCCGACCAATCGGCCCGAACTGGTGCCGAACCAGCATAACTAGTAAGCTTCACCTATGGAGAGCATCAAAACAGCCGGCCTGCTTTTAATAGACAAGCCCAAGGGCATTACTTCATTTGATATTATTCGGGCTCTGAGGCGCCAGACTGGTGTGCGCAAGATCGGTCATGCCGGCACGCTCGACCCCATGGCTACCGGTTTAATGCTGATGCTGTTTGACGCGGCCTGCAAGAAAGCCGGCCAGTTTTCTAAATTAGACAAGACGTATATTGCCGAGGCAACTCTTGGCGCTACCACCACCACCGGGGACGCGGAGGGGGATATTACCCCTACCCCTAGGGCAGTGCCAGAAACCCCCGAGGCGAGTGAGGTTGAATCGGCCCTGCAGCAGTTCAAAGGAGAAATTACCCAAATTCCTTCAAAGTATTCCGCCATTAAGATAAATGGCCAAGAGGCTTACAAGCTGGCCCGTAAGGGCAAAACCGTTGAAATACCATCCCGCAGAGTCACGATATACGATATACAGCTTACGAAATACGAATACCCCACAGTGGTATTTGAGGCCAAAGTATCATCTGGCACATACATTCGCACTCTGGCAGAAGATATCGGCAAGCAACTGGGTACGGGAGCTTATTTAACAGCCCTTAGACGCACGGAAGTAGGGAATTATAAGCTAGAACAAGCCCATCAGCTTGCTGATGTTACCAACCATTCTTTATCGGCCAGTCTGCTCAGAATTTAAGTTAAGCTTGAACAATTTATGTATCCAGATTTTAGTTGCATCTAACCTGATAACCTGCTATAATCATTACCACAATGCTTACTACTACAGCCAAAAAGAAAGTAATCACAACTCATCAAAAGCACAAAAAGGACACCGGCTCGCCGGAGGTTCAGATTGGTATTTTTACGAAAAAAATCCAAGAACTGACCAAGCATCTGCAGACCCATAAGAAAGATGAGCATTCCCGCCGCGGTTTACTGAAAATGGTTGGCAAGCGCCGTCGCCTCCTTGACTACCTTTCTAAAAGTGATCAGGAGCGGTACCTGGAGATTATTAAGAAATTAGGCCTTAGGAAGTAAATCATCCCGGGTGAGGCCGGCGGATTTTGCTAAAATCCTCAGGCTGCGCTCAAGATGATTGAGTGAGCAATACTAAAGTAATTGGGGTACGAATTAGAGTTTTGGGATTAAAGATTTAATCTCTTGCCTCTGGTCCGTCTACCCCAGATAGGAGTATATGAGTAAGAATCAGGAAATAATCCACCCTTTTGGTGGAAAAACCCAAGTATTCGAAACAGAGTTTTGCGGACGCAAGCTCACAATAGAAACCGGCAAAATGGCCTTTTTGGCCGATGGCGCCGTGACAGTAAGATATGGCGACACCATGGTGCTGGGTACGGCTGTGGTCTCGACCACTGTGCGCGAAGGCATCGATTTCTTCCCGCTATTAATCGATTACGAAGAGCGGATGTATGCCTCGGGTAAAATCTCAGGCAGCCGCTTCTTAAAGCGAGAAGGCAGAGCCAGCGAATTGGCTACCCTGACCGCGCGTTTGATAGATCGGCCCATACGCCCGCTGTTTCCTAAGGGATTCCGTAACGATGTACAGTCTATTGCTACTGTTCTAAGTGCCGACCTAGTACATTCGCCAGATATGGTTGCTATGATTGCCATCTCAACCGCACTAATGCTCTCAGGAGCTCCTTTTGAGGGGCCGGTAGCCGGAGTGCGGGTCGGCTTAATAGACGGCAAGCTAAAGGCCTACCCGACGGCCGCCGAAGTGGCTGAAAGCAAGTTAGATCTCGTAGTAGCCGGAACCCGCGACGCCATAATGATGGTAGAGGCCGGAGCTAGCGAGGTAGATGAAGAGACTATGATCCAAGCCATTGAACTGGCTCACAAAGAAATGCAGCCTGTCATTAAACTGCAGGAAGAAATCGTAGCTGCCCTGAAAGTTGAGCCGAAAGAGTACGAACTGCATGGCCACAACAAAGAGGCCGAAAAGGTTCTTTGGGGTTATCTTAAAGACAAGCTGGGTCCGGCTATTCGCCATGAGAACCAGTACTTGCGCCATGATGCCGTTAAAACCTTGCGCCGGGAGGTGGTAGAGGAGTTCGGCGGTCAGGATGGCCAGTTTAACTCTGATGATCTGGAAACGGCCTTTGAGAAAGTAATTGATACCGAAATCCGGCGTGCGATCCTGGAAGATGGCGCCCGCCCCGACGGCCGCACTACAACCCAGATCCGCCCGATTTCTTCGCAGGTAGGGATTATTCCTCGGGCCCATGGCTCAGGCCTTTTCACCCGCGGTACAACCCAGGCGCTGAACATTACAACTCTTGCCTCTACCAGCTACGCCCAGCTAATAGACACCATGGAGCAAGATACCTCCAAACGGTTTATGCACCACTATAATTTTCCGCCCTACACCACCGGCGAGGTGCGCCCCATGCGCTCACCCGGCCGCCGCGAAATTGGCCATGGCGCTCTGGCAGAGCGGGCACTTTTGCCAGTTATACCGCTAGCCGAGGAGTTTCCTTACACCATACGTACCGTTTCCGAGGTTATTACATCGAACGGCTCCACTTCTATGGCCAGTACCTGTTCTGCCACACTGAGCTTAATGGATGCCGGTGTGCCGATTAAAAAACCGGTTTCTGGTATCGCTATGGGTCTAATGACCGATGGTGACAAGTATGCCATTCTCTCAGACATCCAGGGCGCCGAAGACTTTGCCGGCGATATGGACTTTAAAGTAGCAGGAACCAAAGATGGTATTACGGCCCTGCAGATGGATATTAAGGTCAAAGGCATCACAGCCAAGATTATGGATAAAGCTTTGCAGCAGGCCAAAGAGGGCCGCGCGCATATCTTAAGTGAAATGCTGAAAGTGATTGACGAGCCTCGGGCCGAAGTTGCCCCCTACGCACCACGCATTACCAAGGTGATGATTCATCCCGATACTATTCGTGACGTCATTGGTAAGGGCGGTGAAACCATTAATAAAATCATTGCCGAAACCGGTGTGGAGATCGATATCGAAGACAGCGGCCTGGTAATGATTGCCTCTAATGATGCCGCGGCAGCTCAAGAGGCCGTTAAATGGGTTGAGCGCCTGACAGCCCGGCCCGAGGTGGGCAAGGTTTATGAAGGCAAGGTGGTAAAGATTATGGAGTTCGGTGCCTTTGTGGAGATTATGCCCGGTCGCGACGGCTTGGTGCATATTTCGCAAATTGCCGATCATCGCGTGGAGAAGGTGGAAGATGAGCTGAAAGAGGGTGATGAGGTGAAGGTTAAGCTGATGGACATAGACAGCCAGGGCAGATTGGTACTAAGCATGAAAGCAGTTAAAGAGGGTTAATACCCCACAGCTTCACATGAGCAAGCAGGCCGAGCTAGATAAGCTGATTAAAGAGATTACTAAGCAAAAGGTCTGCCCTGAGTTAGCAAAGGGCGCCACTCAACTTGTAATGGGCGAGGGCAACCCCAATGCGCAAGTGATGTTTATCGGTGAAGCTCCCGGAGCCAAGGAAGACGCCCTTGGCCGCCCGTTCGTAGGCGCCGCCGGTAAATTCCTGGATGAAATGCTGGCATCTATTGGCTTAGCGCGAGAAGCAGTGTACATTACCAATATCGTCAAATATCGTCCTCCGGCCAACCGCGATCCGTTGCCGGATGAGATAAAGGCTTTTATGCCGTATCTGAATCAGCAAATTGCCATAATCAAACCCAAGCTGATAGTTTTTCTAGGGCGTCATTCTATGAGTGTCTTTCTGCCCGAGCTCAAGATCAGCCAGGTACATGGGCGGGCATTCCGCAGAAATGGCCAGATATATATGCCGCTATACCACCCAGCCGCCGCCCTGTATAACGGCTCGATGCGCCAGCAGCTCTTAGAAGATTTCAGCGGCATACCAAAAATTTTAGAGAAAATTAATTAATAACTTTACTAGCCTGAATTAAAGGCTTTCAAGAAAGGATTTATGGAACCAAAACCATTAAACAGTCAAACAAATAAAAACCCACAAAATAAACAAGAAAACAGACAAGAAAATCGCAACCAAAATAACCGCCCGCAGTCCAATAGGTCTGCCAGGTCTTCCCGCCCCGCAGGCGGGTCGGGGCCTCGTAAGGGGGGTTCGCGGTCGCGCAGGCGTCCGCCCAATAATCTGCCTAAGCCGGCACCATTAATACCGGTCAATAAATCGGTCTATAACGGTACCGACGGCCGCCAAGTGACTCAGGTCAAAGAGCGCAAAGCAAATGTAGTGCCCACGCATGAATCTAAGCTTAAGATTATCCCACTGGGCGGCCTAGGGGAGATCGGTAAGAATATGATGGCCATTGAGTATGAAAACGATATGATAATTGTCGATATTGGTTTCGCCTTCCCAGACGAGAACCAGCCGGGCATCGACTATATAATTCCTGATACTACTTACGTGGAGAAGAATAAGCATAAACTGAGAGGCATTATTATCACCCACGGTCACATGGACCACATCGGCGCTTCCGGGTATGTACTTCCCAAGCTGCAGGTACCGGTTTACGGCACCAGGCTGAGTTTAGCCATGGTAGAAAAACAAATCGAGGAGTTCCGCCTACAGACAGCACCGCAGTTTAGGGTGATGGACCCCGATAAACACGAGCGGGTACAGCTTGGTGTCTTTAACGTCGAGCTGGTGCGGGTAACCCACTCCATACCGGATGCTGCTGCCGTAGCAATTCGCACGCCCCTAGGCACGCTGATCCACACTGGAGACTGGCGCCTCGACACTAAGCCAATCGACAACCGGCCGATGGATCTTGCTCGGTTTGAGCAGATTGGCAAGGAAGAGAATGTAGTGCTTCTAATGAGCGACAGCACAAATTCTGAGCGTCTGGGCAGCACACAAGATGAAACCCAGATAGAAACCTCTCTAGATGAGATCTTTAAACGTACAGGCGGGCGGGTGATAATTTCTACCTTTGCCAGTTCGCTCTCACGTGTGCAGCTGATTGTAAACTCGTCCCACAAAGCCGGCCGCAAGCTGAGCTTTACCGGGCGCAGTATGTTAGCCAATGTCGAGATCGCTGTAAAAATGGGCTACATTAAGGTGCCAACCGGATTAATTACTAGGGTGCAGGATGGTGCTAAGCTGCAAGACGGCAAAACCGTCATTCTCTGTACTGGCTCTCAAGGGGAGGTCAACTCGGCGCTATCCAGGATGTCGACTGGCGACCACCCGCATGTGAAGATTAAGCCAGGTGATGCCGTTGTAATGAGCTCAAGCCCGATTCCCGGTAACGAGAAAGCCATAGTAGCCTCGATTGACGCCTTAATGCGTGAAGGGGCCAAAGTCTACATTCACGGCTGGCGCGATTTGGATGACCTGGGTATATTACACGTTTCCGGCCACGCTCCACGCGAAGACCTTTCTAGATTAATTACGCTTGTTAAACCTAAACACTTCCTGCCAATTCACGGTGAGTTCCACCACATGGTGCACCATGCTGAAGTAGCTGTTAAAAGCGGCGTGACTTCTGCCAATGTATTCGTGATGGATAATGGCGACGTGCTGGAAATCACCAAAAATGGGGCCCGTAAGGGCGAGCGCGTGGCTTCTGGCATCATACTGGTAGATGGTAGCGGTATCGGCGATGTAGAAAACCTCGTGTTGCGCGATAGACTGGCATTGGGCAGCGATGGCATGGTGGTGATCATTGGTACAGTAGACCGTAAGACAGGCAAGCTCTTAACTAGCCCAGATATCATTTCTCGCGGGTTCGTACATATGAAGGAGAGTGAGGATCTAATCGGCCGGCTGCGTTACGAAGTGCGCAAATCATTTGAGCGCCGCAATACCAAAGAGCCGGCTGACTGGCAAAAGTTCAAGCTGCAGCTGCGCGATGACATTGCCGACTTTTTGTATTCAAAGACCAAGCGTAACCCGATGGTCTTGCCGGTGGTTAACGAAGTTGATTCCAAAGGCCCATCCGTAAAATAAGAAAACGCACCGATCAAGTTCTGATCGGTGCGTAGCGCTGTGGGGCGTAAGTTTCCAGAAAGGCTTGGGTGACTTTTTCCCACATCTCCAGACTTCCCGGGAGCTCCTCTAGCAGTCTGTGGGCATCGCTCTCACTGATAGTGAGGTTAAAGCCGTCGAAGTAAGGTGCCTCAAACGGCGCGATAGCTTGGTTGGCGTGGATCCCCCTTATAGCAACCTGTGAATCTCCATGGATGAAATGAGGCCTAATGTTAAAGTTAATCTCAATCGCCTCAGCCCTAGCTGCTTTTTTCAGTTTCTTGAAGGCTGCATGCGCGCATTCAGAAAACCACTGATCCGTGTAGCTCATACGGGTAACGCCCCGCAAGCGGATGCCGCAGAGTAGTCCGCAGACAAAGCTTCTCTCACCCAGTTCAGTCATTTTTGCCTCGCTTGTCGAAGAACGCGCTTATTATACCATCTGGAAGCCGGCTGGCATTACCGGTATAATATATGTATATGGCACGTCGCAAAAAATCGGTCCCTCTACTGCGCTTTAAGCCCAATCTGGATGCTACTGTTGTCCAAGAGATAGTGGCGGTACTGCTAGTGGCTTTTGCGCTACTACTGCTTTTTGCTGTCTTTAACTTTGGAGGTGCGCTGCCGTCTAACTTGCTTAAAGGCCTACGCCTGTTTGTGGGTTACACTGCCTTCCTCTTGCCTTTAATCACGCTGCTTTTGGCCTTTATGATGTTCCAGCCAAAAAAATACGAGGTAGGGGCGAATAACTACATCGGCTTTACCGGTTTCGTGTTCGTTCTGGCCGGGCTGCTGCATATTGGTATCGATCAGAGTGAGAGCTTGCAATTGGCCAAAGACGGCCATGGCGGCGGCATATTCGGCTTCGCTTTCTCCACTATTCTGCTGACGGTACTGAATGTCGCGGCGTCAGCCATTGTGCTTACAGCGATGCTGCTTATCTGTATTATCATTGCCTCCAACACTCGTATTAGTGAAATTATTGCCAGACTTGCGGCCTTATTCAAAAGAGGGCCGAAAGAAGATATTAAGATTAATGAAGCTGCAGGAACTGCCGCACTGGAGATAAAGGGCGCTCTCAACGTCGGCTCGGGAAAATCTAAAAAGGAGCCAGAAGTAGCTCTGACCTCGGTAGCCGACCCCGATTGGGTGCCGCCTTCGATCGATCTTCTAGAAGACTCCAGCAGCAAGGCCGATGCCGGCAATGTGAAAGAAAACGCCGGAATCATACAAAGCACTCTTTCTAGCTTTGGTATCGAGGTGGCGATGGGTGAGGTGAATATTGGCCCGACCGTTACGCAATATACTCTAAAGCCATCCAGCGGCGTAAAATTGACTAAAATTACCGGTCTGGAGCATAACTTGGCACTAGCGCTGGCCGCCCCAGCCATTCGGGTGGAGGCGCCTATTCCGGGCAAAAGCGCTGTGGGTGTAGAAATGCCGAATAAGAAACTGGCCATAGTTAGAATGAAGCAGATTTTAACTGGTAGCGAGATGAAGGGAGTTAAATCGCCGCTCTCGATTGCATTGGGCCAAGATGTTTCGGGCAGGCCGGCTTTTGCGGACCTTATTAATATGCCCCATATGCTGGTGGCCGGTGCTACTGGCTCCGGTAAGTCGATTATGATCAATTCGATCCTAGCCAGCCTGCTTTATCGCAATTCACCGGCCCAGCTCAAGTTGATTTTAATCGACCCTAAGCGGGTAGAGCTAAGTCTATATAATGACATCCCGCATTTGCTAACTCCTGTGATTGTAGAGCCACAGAAATGCATCTCGGCTCTTAAGTGGGCAGTGGCAGAGATGGAGCGCCGCCTGCGCCTGTTTTCCGAAGTTGGTAAGCGTAATATTTATGAATACAATTCTTCAAAGCAAGACGAGAGCATGCCCTATATCGTAATCGTCATAGATGAAATGGCCGACCTTATGATGATGGCCGCCGGCGATGTGGAGGCTTTGGTAGTAAGGCTGGCACAACTAGCCCGGGCCGCCGGTATCCACCTGATACTAGCTACCCAGCGTCCAAGTGTAAATGTGATTACCGGGCTTATTAAGGCCAATGTACCTTCTAGAATAGCCTTTCGGGTGGCCAGTCAGGTCGATTCGCGCACTATCATCGATATGGGCGGGGCCGAAAAGCTGCTAGGTCAGGGAGACATGCTGTTTATGAGCCCGGATACGCCTAAGCCAAAACGGATTCAGGGTGTATTTATGAGCCAAAAAGAGGTTTCGGTTATTACCGACTATCTGCGTAGCGCCCGACAGCCTCAGTATAATGAGGAGGTGTTAACCCAACCGGTATCAATAGGAGGCCGTTCTTCTTCGGGCGATCTTGGCGGCGCGGAAGATGATCTGTTCGAAGAAGCGG
The DNA here is from genome assembly GCA_035536395.1 of Candidatus Dormiibacterota bacterium. NCBI lineage: Bacteria > Bacillati > Candidatus Dormiibacterota > Candidatus Dormiibacterota bacterium. Next base: position 621 of record DATLOE010000013.1, on the reverse strand, counting down.
CTGAAACTGTAATTCGCACCGGTAAGGCCTCGGCCTCGCTGCTGCAGCGGCGCCTGAGGGTGGGATACGCTCGAGCAGCTCGCTTGCTAGATATATTAGAGGAGCGGGGCATTGTGGGCCCGGCCGATGGTGCCAGGCCGCGACAGGTTTTGGTAAGCAGTCTGAATGAGCCGGGCGAAGAACCGATAGAATACCAAGACTAGCTGTCGGGATTAGCCACCACTCGACATGGCCGCTTAAATGGCCTTTAATTAATTACCTATTATGAGTAAAGAGAAACCCCTAGAAACAAAGCAGCCGACCGTAGGCCAGATACTGAAAACCCGTCGTGCTGAGCTCGGCCTGACCATGCGTGATATTGAGGTGGCAACCAAGATTCGGGGCAAATACCTGATCCAGCTAGAGCGCGATGACCACCACCTGCCTAATGATGTTTATACTCGCGGCTTCGTGCAGACCTATGCCAATTTTATGGGTCTTTCCGGGCGCAGTCTGGCGCGGCAGTATGCCGAAGAGCGCGGGGACGTTATTCGCGCTGCCGCCGCCAGGCTTAAACCCATAAAGACCCCCAAGATCGTTTTAACGCCCCAATTCATCGCGGTTCTGGCTGCAAGCGCCGTT
>DATLOE010000012.1 GCA_035536395.1 Candidatus Dormiibacterota bacterium | reverse complement strand
TGTTAGGACTCTTACCAACATAGGCATAACGGCCGGACACAAAGACTGCATTGACGCTTTGAGTTAACTCTGCCCCTCCTTGGTAGATCGGCGAGATTGGTGACTGCGTGATGTTGCCGGTAGCCGTAATCTTTGAATTGGTGGTATCGGCTGCGAGCAGTGTTGTACCGGCCGCATTCTGTATCTGGAATGCCGTGGTGGAGTTTGTTTGGTTCCTTGCCGTTACAGCCCCGCCATCAGCAATAGTAAATACATTAGTCGTATTATCCCTAAAGGCAGCTATATTGCCCGTGCCGTTGTTATTGCTTACGCGTAAGGCATCATCACCGCCGCCGGCAGGGGCAACTACATCTAGTTTGGCATTTGGAGCGTCTGTGCCGATCCCAACAGAATTTCCGTTAGCGTTAATAGCTAGCGGCATGCCATTAGTGGTTGAGATATATCCTGCTGTAGCGCCCGCGCCTAGGAGTAAGTGATTATTAGCCGTTGTCCCTTTTATGCTCAAGGCATAGCCGGTGGAGGCACCTAGGTTGACATTGGCAGTACTTTGAACCTGCAGCAGTCCGTCCGTACTAGATGTACTTGGCGCCAGGCCGATCCCGACTCTACTGTTCGTTGTATCGGCGACAAATAAGTTGCTCGTTCCGGCCGCGTTCTGCACCTGGAAGGCGGTTGTGGAGTTGGCGGTATTCTTAGCCAGGACTGAGGCGTTGAGAGTCAGGCTGTCTGCGCTAAAGTCACCGCCGATGAGCGGTGTGGCAGAGTCTGAGTTCTCGATGTACAGCTTGTTGGAGCCGGTTTCACTATAGCCGGCTTGGTAGCCGAGAAAGACGTTAGCGGAGCCGCTGCTATTATTGAAGCCGGCGGTGAACCCAAGCGCGGTGTTGGTAGATCCAGTCGTGGTTGCCTTGAGGGCACCGTGGCCAAGAGCCGTGTTGTGGGTGCCATCGGTGATGGCATAAAGGGCCTCATCTCCCATGGCGATGTTGGCGTTAGCAGTAGTTGTGTTATTGAGGGTACGGAGACCGATAGCTATATTACCGGAACCGGTGGTATTGGAAATGAGAGCGGAATCACCAATGGCGATATTGGAGACGCCGGTGGTATTGGAACGAAGTGCGTTGGAGCCGAGGGCAACATTGAAGGCACCGGTGGTGTTCTGTATAAGAGCCCCCCAACCAACGGCAGTATTATAAAAGCCGGTGGTATTGGCTTGTAGCGTAAAGGTGCCGACGGCGGTATTAGATTGGCCAGTGGTGTTGGCTTGTAACGCAGAAGCACCGACGGCGGTATTAGAATAGCCAGTGGTGTTGGAATGAAGGGCGAAGGTGCCGACGGCGGTGTTAGTGATCCCGGCGGTATTGGCTTGTAGCGTAGAGGTGCCGACGGCGGTATTAGAATGGCCAGTGGTGTTGGAAGACCCGGAGTTAAATCCGGCAAAAATGTTGTTCCCGGGCGCTTGTAGGATGGATATTCCCTGAATCTTGAAACTGGAACCGGAGTTGATGCTGCCTTCGCTAACGATATCGGACTTTACGCCCAGGGTGTTAGCCACGAACAGATCGCTGCCGCTGGGGTTAAACAAGGCGGCCAAACTGATAGTGGCTACTCGTAAACTGCTGCCGTTATCGTTGTAACTGATAATCGGCGTGCCGCCGCCGGTCAGGACAATGGAAGTGTACTGGTCATACCCGAAGTCGATCGTGGCTGGGGTAGCACTCTGTAGGCTGGAGCAGCTAGCATTAGCGCATTGGATGTACTTCAGTCGATGGTTTATCGGATCAAGGTAGCTAATGTGGGCAAAGCCGCTGGCATCGAGCACCATGGAGGAGTAGAAGGTGTCCCGGTCAGCGTTAAGAGAATCCAGGGTAGTGATGGTCTTGGCAGAGCAGCTGGCGTTGGTGCACTGGACGAATTTGAGGATTTGCTGGCTACCCGTCCAGTCGATAAAGGAGTGGGCGATTCGTGGGAAGCCGTCGGAGCCGAGCTGAATGGACGAGTCACGTCCTCCGGCCGTATCAGCAATGGTGCAGGTGTAGTTGGTATTGCTGCAGCCGACACCAGCGCCGCCGCCTACGAAGGTGGCTAGCTCCAGCCTGCCGCCGCTGCTGTCATTGGTGCCACGGGAGTAGGAAATGTACGGGTTGTTGGAGCCGTCGAGCGCAAGCGAGGCGGATTTACCGGCCCGCCCAGAAGCCGGATCGTTGATGGTGGTGATTACCGGTGCGGAACAGGCGGCATTATTACAGGCGGCGTACTTTAAAGAACCGGCCACATCGTCGTAATAGGCGATGCGGGCGAAACCGTCAGTATCGATTTTTAGTGAGGTTCGGGCATTATAATTATCCGTACTGGCACTAGCATCGACCGTAGTAATATTGCTGGTAGAACAGGCCGCATTAGTACACTGGGCGTATTTCAGACTGTTGTTGGTGTCGTCGTAGTAACTGATGCGGGCGAAGCCGTCAGCGGCAATGGTAATGGAGCTTGATCCCCCGATATTGCCGCCGGAATCAATGGTGGTCAGAACCTTGCTCGAACAAGTGACATTAGTACACTGGGCGAACTTCAAGTCGCGATTGATATCGTCGTAGTAGCTGATGCGTGGGAACCCATCGGCGCCGAGAGCCATGGCATTCCATGACCCGACATCGCCGGTGGAATCGACGGTCGTTATGGTGCCGTTGTTGCTTGCGACCGTGAGAGTGTTGCTGTTGTCGCCCAGAAAGGTGTTACCCAGCACTACTAGTTTTTGAGAAGGCGCGGTGGTACCGATACCGACCCGTTGGTTTACGGTATCCACGTCCAGAATCGAGGTGCCGCTTGAACTCTGCACCTGGAAAGCGGTAGTGGAGTCAGACGTGTTGCGATGCAGGAGTGTGCCGTTGAACCGGTTGTTGCCGGTAAAGGTCTGCGGGCCGGTGCCGTTTAACAAAGCTACGTTCACGGACAGTCTGGCGTCGTCTAGGGTGCCAGAAGATACGTTGGTAGCGTTGAGTGAGGTTAAGTTAACACCGGAGAGTACTGGCAGTATGCCTCCGGCTGTAAGTTGTACTAGCTGCGAGGCTCCATTGAAGGTGTTGCCCTGGAGAGTGACATTTGTACTCAATCGGGCATCAGCCAGAGTGCCGGACGAGATATTGGTAGCGTTGAGTGAGGTTAAGTTAGCACCGGAGAGTACTGGCAGTATGCCTCCGGCTGTAAGTTGTACTAACTGCGAGACACCATTAAAGCTGTTGCCTTGGATGGTGACATTGGAACTTAGTGCACTATCTGCTACTTTGCCGGCAGTGGAGATAGTATTAAGCTTGCTGTCTGCAATACTACCAGCTAGTTCTGCATTCTCTATCAGCTGGCCAAGAAGAGAGACGGAGGAGCTTAGCCTGGCATTATCTACTGTGCCGCTGGTTAACTGGGTGGCATTAAGGGAGGTTAAGTTAGCACCGGAGCCGCTGAAGGTACCTGCGATGATAGTGCCTGAAACAGTAATGTTACCAATCTCTTGGACTCCGGGAGATGTGGCTTGCAGGGAGGCGCAAGGACCATTGGGGCAGGTGGCTACGCCACTAGGGCCTTGAGCTCCCGTGGCTCCGGTTGCGCCCTGGATACCCTGGCCCCCTTGCAGACCTTGAGCTCCTGGTTCGCCCGGCGCACCCTGCAAGCCGGCTGCGCCGCTTAGGCCGATAGGTCCGACTGCTCCTTGAATACCCTGCTCACCTTTCGGCCCGCGCTCACCAGGGTAGGACATGAATTGATCAGCGATGAGACCGGTAGCTGCGCCCAAAAGGATAGTACTAAGCATCAGTGTGGCAAATTTGTTAAGGGTAAAGTTGATCATGGGCCCACCCTTACAGGCACTATTTCAAGCGCGTAGTTCCGCCAGTTAATTGAGCCGGCCGTTACGCGAACACGAGGCTGCAGAACTGTACTAGCAGCTGCGCCGGAGATTTTCTTACGGCCCACATTGCTATTACCAATCTGCTGATCGCCACAAGTGTTCTCCCACCTAATTGCCTCATTGTCATTGGCCTCAGTTGCACCAACCTTTAAGCCAAGGAAAGCAATTCCACCGCAGCCACCAACAAAATTAATATGCCACTTCACCCAGTAGTCTCCTGCCAGAGGCAAAGTGTATGCCGTACCTGAGAATAAGTCTGAATACGATGTGCCGCTGGAGCTAGTGAGTCCAGCATCCCCTAGCGTAGGGCTATTAAGAGCCGCTGAACCCCCGAGGTACTCCCACTTATAAGCGGAGCTGGAGCCGGCATTGTAGCGCAAATGCCAGATAGTCCCAGTACTAGCCTCTGCCGTGTAATAAACTTCATCCCCATCACTAGGGTTGGCGGGCAGGCTAGTAACCTTTGGCACACCGGAAGCCGTCCAGCTCCCATCTATACACATCTTAATCTGCTTGGTGGCTGAGTTATGGTATGCAGCTCCGTTAGTACAGGTGGGGTCACCAATCGTGTTCTTTTCGCCCAGCACTAGCAGTACAGGGGTAGCGGAGGCTGCACCTAAGGTAATTTTGAGTCCGGAAGTATCTACCGTAAATAAAGAGTTTCCCGCCGCATTCTGCACCTGGAAGGCAGTGGTAGAGTCGATGGCGGTCTTTATGAGTATAGAATCATCGGTTTTTAGCTGATCGGCTGCGCCGCGGTAGAGATTGGTATCACGCGTAGCCGAGCCAGAGCCCCATTCCATCTTTCCGTCAGCAAACTGCACAAAGTTAGCCGGGCTGGAACCAGAGACGGTAGCAATGTAGGCAATACTGCTAGCAGACGAACGTACTACCTGGAATGTGTCATCGGTTCGCCAGGTATCAGTGGCTGAACGAAACAGGCTTACGTCTCCGCCGACTTTTATACCACCGGTTGAACCTTGTATAGCCAACTGTAATTGCCCGGCTGCATCTAGTACCAGCATATCAGCGCCATTATTACGCAAGTTCAGCAACTTACCGGTTGTGCCGCCATCCGGGGCATCTAGAAAAATACCTTGCGCCGCCGTACCGATACCGGCAATGGAAAGTGAGAGTACCGAGGCATTGGAATCAGAGCCACTGGTAAATGCAGTTGGCTTGCGATGGGTGATCTTCACCGTGCCCTTGCCCAGTTCGTAGCCTGAAATACCGACTGTGGTGTCTTGCGGATTCGCATCACTGCCTAGGTCTTGGGAGGTTACCAACAATACATTGCCATTGGAGGGGTTGCCAGCAGTGCGGTTAATGATTACACCATGGGTGGATCCCTGGTAGGTAATATTAAGCGCGGGGTTGGCATTAGCCGGTGGGGTGATTGTTAGAGTGTCATCCGTCTTCAACAAGTCGGCTCCGGTGCGGTAGAGATTAACATCTGAACCGAAAAGAATGCCGCCAGAAGCAGTGGTAGCTGACACTAGCGATAATGCAGCTAAGGGATTATTCACGCCAATACCTACCCTGCTATTAACCGTATCTATATTTAGTACAGCATTTCCCTCTGCGTTTTGAATTTGGAAAGCTGTCACGGAGTTAGAGGCATTTTTAAAAAGTTGGCTACTACCAGTGAAGGTCTGGGAATTGCGATTCAGCAGGGCTACATTGGAGCTTAACTGGGAGTCAGAGACGGAGCCAGAGGGGCCTTCGGGGCCTTGGGCGCCGGTGGCTCCAGTGACACCTGTCGAGCCTTGCAGGCCTTGCGCTCCCTGCTCACCCGGTTCACCTTGAAGGCCGGCTATACCAGTTAGGCCGATGGGGCCTATTACCCCTTGAATACCCTGTTCGCCTTTGGGACCTTGTTCGCCGGGGTAAGTGAGATACTGGTCGGCGATGAGGCCTACTCCAACTCCGACTATTGCAGTTGTAAAGAATATAATAAGTAATTGGTTAAAGGAGAGGGAGAGTATTCCAGTTTGATTCTTGAGTAACGCAAATAGACCCGTTGGGGGCGGGGTGTTTGGTTGGTTTGGCGAAAGCCTTCTGTAACCTTGATGGGCCGGTAGGCCTTTGAGGTTATGATCCAACCGTATATAGCTCCTTTAGTTTTTACTCCACCCTACTTATGCCAAGAACAAACCCTATTTAGAGTCTGAAAAAGCATAGGCGTGATGTGTAGTAATTATACCGCTTATGCTCAGGGAGTGTAAAGGGGTAAATCAGGTTAGAAGATATCTGCCTTAATTGCTTGAGTATATAACTTTTCCCACTGCCCTAAAGACAGCTCCTGCGCCCGGGCTGTTGGCACTAAACCGGCCTGTTTTACTAAACCTGCAGCCAGCTCGATACTGATATTCAGCCCGCCTGCCAGTGAGTTCCTGAGCATTTTACGCTTTTCACCAAACCCGGCCTTAATGAGCCGGAACAGTTTACCGGTATCGGCGCTAAAAATCGGCTTGTCATACAGCGCTACCTTAAGAATCGCTGAATCTACTTTGGGCGGTGGCCAGAACTTATGCCGCTCTACCTCCCCTACCACCTCTGGCTTACCGTAATACTGCACGCTGAGCGCTAGCACCGACATACTGCCAGGAGCAGCCGCAATACGATGCGCCACTTCTTTTTGAATTAAAACCGAAATCACTTTGGGCGGGTTAGGGCTTTCCAGAAGCAGGCGCATTATCTTAGAAGTCAGGTAGTAAGGGATATTGGCCACCACCTTATAGTTTTTAGGCAATTGGGTAAGATCAAACTTGGTAAAATCCTGCTCTACAATTTCCAGATTCTTAGGCCTGTCACGCGCCAGAAGCTCCGTCATCCCCTTATCGGCTTCCACTGCGATTACATGCTTGACCCGACCTGTTAAAGGTATAGTCATTACGCCCAGCCCGGGGCCGATCTCTAGTACGGTATCGTGTGCCGTAAGCTCACCGGCCTTCATAATATCGTTTAGACTGTCCCTGTCTACCAGAAAATGCTGCCCGAGCGTTTTACTAGGGCGAATACCGGAGAGGCGGAGGGCGAGCTGTAGGTCATTAGGGTCGGTTAAATCCATAACCTCATTGTACTCTACCTGTTGGCAGAAGTTATGAATAATCACATAATAGCGCTTACCAAACACCTTCTAATTAGAACATTGAACATTATTTTAATGCGCGGTAAAGCCTAAATTAGAGTAATAAGCGGAGGAAGTAGGTATGGGAATAATAACGTGGATCATTTTGGGGGCGCTGGCTGGATGGATAGCCTCTCTAATAATGAGGACCGATGCCGAGCAGGGCGCGTTAGGTAATATTATTGTAGGGATAGTGGGAGCATTTTTGGGAGGATTCATGGCCCAGGCCTTGGGGGCCGAAGGTGTTACTGGCTTTAATTTCTATAGTATAGTAGTAGCAATCCTAGGTGCCGTACTGTTGCTATGGATAGTCAGCCTGTTTCGGGGCGGAAGTGCAGAAGTACGAAGATAGACAATATAATAATCAAATCTTAGCTAAAAAGCGGGTCAAAAGCCCGCTTTTTAGTACCAGTGGTGGCGTTGCCAAAAACGCCAGGCATTAGTAGGGTTGCCGTAGCGGCTCTTGATGTACTGTAACCCCCATTCCAATTGGCCTTTAGGGCTCATATCGGGAATTTTACTGCAGGGCAGTGCTTGGGGGATGCCGCAGGCGCCGCTTGAACGGTTACGCGCGCCCGGGTTCCAGCCCGATTCACGCTGCCACAGATTATGCAAAGCCGGCCAGTGGGCATCGCCAAACCAAGCGCCGTTCATCTGCCGACCGATGGTCTTAATATCTGTACCAGGCTGGCTGCCCAGGTTATAGGGAGGCAAAACACCTGAGGGCGGAACGGCAAACGGGCCCTTGGCTTGTCCGCCGGCTGGCGGAGAGGGGACCTCTACCTCCGGTTTTACCGGCAGATTCGGATCGGCCTCAGCCTCCAGGGCCTTGGGCGGGGTTAAAAAAGACCGCTTGGGATTTGCCCCTTCAGCGAGGGCCAAATGACTAGTTAAGCCGGCCAGTAAGAATGAAATTAGACCTACAATTAGAATAGTTCTATAGGCTTGGGGGTAAAAATAGGCAAACCGCTGGACTGCAGTCAAATCTCTCTCCAAAAGGGCAATCTTAGCAGGAGTAGACTACTGCAAGCAAGCACATCAAGTATGGGTTTCTTTCTTTGGGGAAGAAGTACTAAAGAAGACCTAATCTTTTGGCGCAGGCGGGCCACGGACTCCACCCACGAGCTGCCTGCAATCTAGCAGCAATTCTATCTTGCTCAGCTGGAGAAGCCTGGTGTGGGTAGCCAGTACCGCCATTAGACCACCAGGTTGAAAGATTAAACTGGTACGCACCATAGTAGCCGTTGCCGCTGTTGCGGGTATAGCTTCCACCCGCCTCACACAAGCGCAAAAGCAACCAAGCATCACTGCGGGGTTTAGTGCCTACTAGCACCACGCGGGTTACAGGTTGGCTGGCGGTCACTTCGGCAATTTTCTCGCGCGACTTCTCTGCACCGTCTTCATAATGCACTCTATAGGTCACCTTGCGCAGACCGTCGGCACCCTCTGTCTGCACTTGGGTAATTCCGCTTTCTAGCTGAGGATCGCGCACCGTCTTAACCGTACGGGGAATGGATTCTTCTACGGTCGTATTAACTGTCTTAACCCGATAAATGCGGATGGTCATACCTGTGGTAATTGCGGTTTCGCGACCAGGTTCCACTGTGTCTTTGGGGCCAAAGGCCACATCGCGTTCCGTCAGTAGATCGCCTACGGTTTTCTGATGAGTCCGAACGGGTATTTGCCTACCATCCGATGCGAATATTATTGGTGTAGCCCGGTTAATAACGACCTTATGTCCTATAACCCCAGCGGCTGTAAAATCCTGAATGGTTTCTACAGAATAAGTATCTTCGGCGTACACTGTAAGACCCGCGGCCTCAGCTACTAGTTTAGGGCTCTGAAAAGCTGTGCGCACCTGGTAGTGATTGACTCCATCTACTACTAGTGCCGGGCGAGCGCGATAAACATTAACGTTAAAGAAGCCTTGTGGAATCTTTGTGCCTGGGTTCGGCTCCACCAGATCTTCACTGGCAAAGGGCACCTCGGCCAAACGTAGAGCTTCCCCTACGGTGGCTTCGCTTTCGACCGTTATAACCTTTTTACTACCATCGTAAAAAATACTCACAATACGAGAGGAATCGGCCCTAGCTTGGGTAGAAACTAGCCAAAAGACTATTAACCCCAATGCGGCCGCTGCTAGCATAGCGAGCCCGGCTATCATGCTGGTTTTTTGTGAGAGCCAACTAAATTTATTCGGCGCTGGCTGGTTGTATCTAATTAAAATAAAAGCCTCATCAGTTAACAGAAATTTTGTATTTGATTTTGGCTTGTTTTTGTTTTCGGTTTTACCGTAGTAAAACTTAGTTAGATTTTAGTGATTTACTCCTTTTGTGTCAAGGTAAGCATAAGCCCTTTTTCTACGCATTTGAACACAATTGGTGTTCGTTACAGCTTCTTGAGTGGGGCAAGCGAAAGGCTCAGCTTTTTGGTGCCATACCCGGCAAATGCCACCACCGCCTCGTCGCGATCCAGGCTGACTACTATTCCGGTACCAAAAGTTTCATGCTGCACTTGATCACCGGGGCGGAGATTCAAGGCCGGTTTTTCGGCTTTTGTAATGTCGGTTTTTGGTGCCGGTGCGCCAGTACCTTGTACATGCTCAGGTATGTCGGCCAAAAAGCGTGAGGGCGGATTATGCATATAGCTGCCGTACAGCAGCCGGGCATCGGCATGTAGTAAGTACAATTCCTCGCGGGCGCGGGTCATCCCCACATAGCAAAGCCGGCGCTCCTCTTCCATTTGGGTTGCCTCAAAATGGCTGCGAGTATGCGGGAACACCCCCTCCTCCATACCGGCCATGAACACCACCGGGAATTCCAGCCCTTTGGCTGCGTGTAGAGTCATTAGAGTAACGGCATTGGACTCTGTAGAATAACTGTCTATGTCTGAAACCAGCGCAATTTCTTCCAGAAAAACATCCAATCCCTGGTTGCCGTAAGCCTCAGCTACGCCAATCAACTCCTTAACGTTTTCTATTCTGTCTTCGGACAGCACACTGCCATCATCTAGGTAGCGTAAATATCCGCTGCGGTCCAAAGTCTCTTCTAAAAGCTTGGCCACAGAAAGTTCTGCCGATTGCAGTCTAAGATAATTTACCAGGCTGGCAAATTGGCCAAGAGATGAGCGAGCCTTAGGTGTTAAGCCAATGATTTCGTCTATCTGGCTCAGGCAATCAATCAGGCTCAAGTTATGCTTGCGGCGATAGTTCTGCAGTACCTCCAAACTTCTGGCCCCCAGTCCTCGCGAAGGCACATTAATAATGCGGTTAAAGCTAATGACGTCCTCCGGCTGGTATATAAAGCGCAGGTAGGCTAGCGCGTCTTTAATCTCTTTGCGCTCGTAAAAGCGCAGTCCGCCGACGATTTTATAAGGTAAGTTGTGGCGCAAAAAAGCATCTTCTAATGTGCGCGATTGGGCATTGGTACGGTAAAGTACGGCAAAATCGGTCAAATTATTACGGCCGGCCAGCTCGCGTTCAATTCGACTCACAATGTATTCAGCCTCTTCGTCTTGGTTGTCCACGCTTACCACCTGTACGTCTGCGCCCTGCTCTTTCTCTGTCCAAAGTTTTTTTTCTGAGCGCACCAAATTACGGCTGATAATACTGTGAGCGGCATCGAGTATATTCTTAGTCGAGCGGTAGTTCTGCTCTAGTTTAATCACCCTGGCCTCGGGGTAGTCCTTTTCAAAATCCAGGATGTTCTGGAAGTTTGCGCCCCGCCAAGAATAGATCGATTGCCAATCATCCCCCACCACACAGATGTTACGGTGGCCGGCGGCCAGCAGCTTAGTGAGTTTGTACTGAGCGTGGTTGGTGTCTTGGTACTCATCTATCAAAATATACTTGAACTGCTGCTGATATTTTTTAAGCACGTCCGGATGTTTTCTGAACAGCTCGGCTGTTTTCATAATAAGGTCGTCAAAGTCGACGGCAGAGGCCTGTACGAGAAGCTTTTGGTATTCGCCATAAACCTTGGCAGCAATCTGCTGGGCCGGCCCATAAGCCAGCTTGGCATACTGCGCCGGGCTCATCAGCTCATTTTTGGCCGAGGAAATCATATTCTGTATTAGCCCTGGCGAGTACTGCTTCTCATCCACACCCACAGTGCGCATTGCTTGTTTAATTGCCGATGTGGAATCTTGTGAATCAAAAATAGTGAATCCTGAGGCCAGACCGATTACCTTGCCCTCTCGCCTAAGAATTCGCACACAGATCGAATGGAACGTACCGATAAACGGCAGGTAATTGCGATCGTCGGCTTGCCTGCCTAAAAGCTTCAGTACCCGCTGGCGCATTTCGCCGGCCGCTTTATTGGTGAAGGTCACGGCCAGAATACTGACTGGTGAAACTTTCTTTTCGGACACCAAATATGCTACCCGATGGGTTAGGGCTTTGGTTTTGCCGCTGCCGGCACCGGCCAAAATAAGTACCGGCCCACGACCAGTTAGTACCGCCTCTTTCTGCGGCTCGTTCAAGCCTTTCAGCAAATCGTTCATTCCCTTATTGTAGCAAGGTCAATTGACGGGCGGGCCGAAAATGCGGTATATTCAATTATTCTTGTTTACAAGGACGTTCTGTGTAACTATCTCGACCGAGGGAGAAGAGTGGACTCTATCACCAAAGAGGTCGCGTATGACTGCGGCCACACTGTAGAACTCAGTCTGCTTTTTTACAAGGAGCTTTGTAAGATTCACCCGCCAGAAGAAGATGAAGCCTGTCCGGCTGAGCTTTGCCTGACATGCATACACCAGCCCTTACGAGATCTGGTGCAACGTGGTCAGGCGCCTTCGTCGCCACTTGCCTGGCGGGCTATCCAAAGAGCTCATCTGACCCCTACGCTGAGAGGTATTGTACAAGTTTCCCTTTGCGGGCTCTCTGACCTCTGGGCCTTTAGGCGCGATATAGCTACCAATGAGCTCATTGCCCGCCGTCTGGACTGGACAGAAAAAGTTATTCGCGGCTCCCTGGGACATCTCATTCGGGACGCGATCGAATACGAGATAGGTTTACTTCAAGCCAGAAGCATAAAAGCCCTGCAGTAATGCGGGGCTTTAACTCGAGTCAGCCAAGTGCTGCGCGATTTTTACGATGCGGGAAAACTGCTCATAATTAATACTGGCACCACCCACTAATAGACCGCTGATGTTTTCGGCTTGCAGGTAAGCTTTGCAATTGTCCGGCTCTACACTACCGCCATAGAGTATGCGCAATCCGCTTGTGGCATCGCGGCCAAACATCTCCTCTACCGTTTGGCGGATTACATTTACAACCGGGCGCACTTCCTCTGGCTCGGCATACTCACCCGTACCGATCGCCCAGACCGGCTCGTAAGCAATGATAATGTCTTTAATATCCTCGGCCGCAACTTGGCTCAGAGCACCATGCAGCTGATCTACCACCACCCTCTTGGAATGGCCCTCCTGCCGGTCGTCTAGCTTTTCGCCTACGCATAAAATGGCAGTTAGATCACAGCGCACGGCCGCGGCCACCTTTTTTGCAATCTGTTTATCGGTTTCATGCTCATACCGGCGCCGCTCAGAGTGGCCGACTATTACGTACCTGGCCAGACCCTTTAGCATCGGGGCGGAGATTTCGCCAGTGTAGGCTCCCTCGTCGCATTCATGCAGGTTCTGGGCGGCAACCTTAAAGGTGTCGGATTCTACTTCTTCCGCTACAGCCGCTAGAGCCGTAAATGGCGGCGCCACCACAGACGTTACGTGCGTATGAGGCTTGACCCTTTCATGCAGTTTTTTAACGTATTTAACCGCCGCCTCCGGTTGGCCGAAATGCATCTTCCAGTTGCCGACTATAGTGTAGTGCTTCACCTAATTCTATCCATTACTATTTAATAATACCGCTTACGCTATCTATTGTCACTTAGTCCTGTAGGGCTTTAAGGCCGGGCAGTTTCTGGCCGCTCATTAGCTCTAGGCTAGCGCCGCCGCCGGTTGAAACCCAAGCAAACTTATCGTGCAGACCGGCATCATCTACAAAGGCAGCTGTGTCTCCCCCGCCAATAATGCACTTGGCTCCGGATTCTATAATGTTGTGCGCCAGACTCAACGAAGCATGTGCAAAGGCAGGGATTTCGGCAACCCCCAGCGGGCCATTCCAAATTACGCTGCCATGAAAATCGAGGGGGTTCAGAATAGCCGCTACCGTCTTAGGGCCCAAGTCCACAATATAGTCGTCGGCTTCAACATTGTTTAGATCGGTCAGACGGCCGAGCTTGGTTTGGGTCAAGCTTTTCGCCACGATCACATCGGTAGGTATTACCAGCTCTACGCCTTCACGCTTGGCACTCGCAATGATTTTTTTGGCATCTTTCACGCGATCGGCCTCATGCTTGCTTTTGCCAATCTTTTTACCCTGAGCGGCCAGGAATGTATTGGCCATGGCTCCGCCAATCGCAATTTTATCGGCGTACTTCATTAAATTATTCAGAGTGTCTATTTTGGTAGAAACCTTGGCTCCGCCGACCACCGCAACTAGCGGTTTGGCTGGGTGCTCGAGGGCCTCAGTAATTGTTTTAACCTCCCGCTCTACTAGCAGGCCGGCAGCAGCAGGCAGGTATTTGGTAACGCCGACGGTAGAGGCATGGGCACGGTGAACAGCAGCAAAGGCGTCATCTATATATACATCAGCCAGTTCGGCTAGCTCTTTGGCAAACTTAGGGTCGTTCGCCTCCTCCTCTTTGTGAAATCGCAGGTTCTCTAGCATTATGATTTCGCCGGGTTTAAGGTGAGCTGCTCGAGCCGCAGCACCTCGGCCTATACAGTCTTCAACAAATCCTATGTGGTGGCCCAGCATCGTACTGGCTTTTTGAGCCACATGACACAAGCTGAATTCTTTGGCCTTTTTGCCCTTCGGGCGTCCCATGTGACTGATTAGTACGATAGAACAATTCTTAGATAGCAGATAACGGATGGTATCGAACGAAGCCCTAATGCGCAGCGGGTCGCCCACTATGCCGTCAGAAATCGGCACGTTGTAATCGACTCTAAGTAATACCCGTTTATTTTTTACATCTAAATCGCGAACCGTCCGCAGTTTCATACCATAATTCTAATGGTTTTTACAGATTGCGAAAAGCCTAAGAAAAATAACGCTTCAATAAGGTCTGGTAATGACCGGCCTTTTTTTCTAGCCCAGCTCCAATTAAAGTCATTGTCCAGCTACCGGAAGTAATGTATTTTGCAGCTGCTTTTTGAATATCATCCTTTGTCACCGACTCCAGCTGTTTTATTCTATCCGCAGGTGAGTCCAGTCCTAACTCGAACATAAAGGCACTTGAATACCAGTCAGCCAAATCAGTTGGAGTCTGCTGCCGACGCTCGAGGCCGCCCTTTACAACCCCGAGCGCTCGGTTTAACTCATTTTGGCTATAGTTTCCCTGGGCGATATCATAGAGTTCTTCTGACAGGAGGTTAATAAGGGGCTCGAGCTTATCTGGAGATGTTTGATCGGCTATCCAAAAATCAGAGCAGTCGAACTCGATCAATAAACCTGCCTGCAGCGAATAGGTTAATCCCTTCTCCCTTGCCTTTACCATCACCCTTGAACCCATGCCTAACCCCAGCATTGTGTTTAACAACTTCAATGGCGGAAGTGCGATTGGGTCATAGCCCGGCAATATAAAGCCTAGATGAAAGTGATGCTGAGATGAGATACTGGAAGGAAAAGCTTGGATTAATCCCTGATACTTACCAGGCTTTAGCGGTGTGTATTTAAGCTCCTTGCCCGATTCGTAGCCAGATAGCCGCCTATTTAGGCTTTCAATTATTTTACCTAGTTCATTAGCTGTAAAATCACCGGCTAGGACAAAGCGGGTATTTGCTACCACGTGGGTCTTACTAAAATAACTTCTCACATCATCAGCCGTAATCGACCCGACCATCTTAATTCTCTCGGCAAAGTCCGGGTTGATAGCCGGGAAGACGGCGTGGCGGGTACGATAAGCCCGATTGCGACGATCGTTATCCAGGCTTCTGGTTAATTCTTCTGCGATAACCTTTTTTTGTTGCTCGACGCGGCTAGATTCAATCAACGGCTCGAATATCTGATCCAGCGCGATATTAATAATCGGGATTACGTGCTCTTTACCGGCATTAAAAAAATATTTAACCATATGTGGACTAGTCATAGCATTGTATCTTGAGCCTAGGGTTTCAATAGTTGATTTAAAGTCAATCGAGTTCGGATATTTTTTGTTGCCCTCAAACGATAGATGTTCTAGCAGATGCGGCGTGTCGTAAATTTGCGGATCGCAAAACCTATACCCATTACGAATGTAGCTGCCAAAGTAAAAAGTTGCTGCATTCGGCATATTAATCACCAGGAGTTTCGCGCGTCCGGCTAGGCTATGTACTTTGATTTCATGTTGCATAGAGTACTCTCTTTATTTAATTATCACCTCTGCCTAGCCATAAAACAATGTTGTATAGCAAAGCGCCCACCGAAATGGTGAGCATTTCCTGGTGACCCCAGGGGGATGCGTGAAATTACGCTGCGCTTATTTACAAACCCTGGGTTTTGAATCCTTTTGATGACATCAAAAAATGCCGATGGTGTATCCATCAGCATTTCCTGGTGACCCCAGGGGGATTCAAACCCCCGTTGCCAGGATGAAAACCTGGTGTCCTAATCCCTAGACGATGGGGCCACGTCTGTATTTATAACCGTAACATCCTATCTTATTTTCGCAACTTTCTCAAGGCTACTGTGCTAATATGAAGCCGTTAAGTGAACCTTGAAACGGAGCGCAAATGACATTGCTAAGCGATCAACAGCCAGAGGCATCATCTACTATGATCGAGTGCCCGGGCTGTGGCCATAAGATGTCCGAAGGAGACCTGAAGGGTCAAAAGAATCATATGGAGCAGAATCACCCGGAGATAATTACCCAACGCCTGACCAATGCCGGTTTTGAGCAACAGGAAGGCAAGTGGGTAGACACGCTGGCCGGTGAGGGTTGATGTCGATCACTATTCCAAAAGAAGGCCCGGTTACCCTCTGGACCATTCATGAGCAAGAGTTTTGGGAGCTGTGTCAGCAGAGAGGCGTAATTCTAGGCGACGGCCGCCGGATATTCGATAGGTACTTCCTGCCGCAGTACCAGTGGATAAAAGAGCAGATGAAGCTGAGGATTCCGGAGTACACTGGCCGCTACCCGGTATGGGCATGGTTCACCCCTAAGCCCGATCTGCGCGGCACCAACTACCTGCTCAAAGGGCAGCGCGGTGTGCGAGTGGAGTTTACCGCGCCGGCCGAGCAGGTATTGCTTTCCGATTTCAATGCCTGGCATATTGTGATGAACTTCGGCTATATGTCTCACACCGAGGAGGAATATGAACGGTTTGAGGCTGAATACCCGAACCACCACAAGGCACTACAGCAGCCAGAGTACATAGAGCGGCTCAAGGAAAGCTGGGTGCGCATTTTCGACCTCGATTCGCAGCGTGATCCCGAATGGGCCGGAGAGCCTGATTACATACAGGCCTGCGTAGAAAAAGTATCACTCGAGCAGGTGGTAAGGGTTACCCCCTTTACCGCCAGGTGACCCAGGCATTCTGTCTGGGTCATTAAATTTTTAACAGTTCCGCAATTTGGATGTAAGCGACGACCTTGCGCTTGCCTAACCTAAAACTTCATCCGGTGGTTACAGAGTTGAAATCTTGGGTTAAGGCCCAGCTCCGCGTAAACGGAGCTGGGCTGGGGTTCTAC
>DATLOE010000011.1 GCA_035536395.1 Candidatus Dormiibacterota bacterium | reverse complement strand
CCAGTCTTCGCGCTAGTCGGCATTACCGCCCCCTTATTCTTAATACCCTTTACCTTCAAATTCGCAGGCGGAGTAATCGGATCTATCTCCAAAATGTCATTGGGTGGAGCAGGTAAACTGCAGGGCAAGGTCAAAGACAGCGAATGGGCTAAGGAGCGACAACGCGCGCATAAGAGCCTGCAGCTAAAAAGCATGGATAAGCTAGAAGGTAGGCTGGGGCGCACGAGATTAGGTGGCGATAAGCTAGGCGCTAGGATGGCCAGGGGGGGAGTAATGAGGGGTGCCGGAATGCTTATGGGTGGAGCTGCAGCTGGTAGGCTGCAAAGAGACAGAACAGCCAGTGGCCTGGTAGGTGAGTACTCCAAGGCCCTAGATGACCTCCAGGATGCTACGCCTGGTAATCTTCAGAATGCCTTAGTTGCTTTCTACCACCCAGAAGCTGACGAACGCACCAAGGCTATGGATAAACTAAAAGAAGCTAAGGCAACCGGGCTTATGGGATATACAAAGACTAGGGAGGGCAGAACGGCCATAATGCGCGAGTTGGCAGATAAAAACCAACTAAAATCGCCTCAAATGAATGCCATTCAAGCTTATAGCGCTGCTAATCATGTGCCAGATTTTGAAGATGCATTACGTGAAAGCGGTAAAAACATGGGCAAGATTCCAGCCCTGCTCGCTAGAAACACAGATGGCTCGCTGAATGAAGGTACAGTCGGGGGCATGGTTCAATCATGGACCGCTGGTAAGATTGCCGGAGATGATGTGGCGCTAGAAAACTTTAAGGTTGGCTCAAATATCAAAGGTAACCCTGAACTGGCCCGACAGTTCTCAGATGTTTTCGCAAAAAATGCATCCCCGTCAGAAGTTGCTAAAAACTTTGACTCTTCCAGTCGCAGCTTTATGGGTGCCGATAAACGGGCTGAGATGCTAAAAATGATGGCTCGTAGTGCTGCCTTTGATTCCGGTAGCGGTTTGACGGTAAAAAATGAGGTATTAAAGCAAATTAGAGGCAGTGAAGGCGGCGGAGTCGCTAAACACCAAGACGCACTTAAGCTTTTGGAGGGCGGCGACCTTCAAAAGCTTGGTCTGGACAATGACCTATTTGATCTAGCTGATGCCGGGTCTGGCGGGGGCTCTGGCGGAGCCTCAAGGGGAGGCGCCCAGCCATCAGCACCCCCGCCTGCCTCCTCCACGCATGTTGCCCCTAGAGAGCCCATCAGTGATGACACGGCGCGGATGGTAGAAGATATTAATCGCACCGATAGGGAGTAAATAATGGCACAGTATAAAGTACCGCAAAATGTGGAGGCAGAAGATAAAATACTGGGGCCGCTAACGCTCAAACAGTTCATTTACGCACTTATAGGCATTGGCTACGGCTTTTTGACATTCGCTATTTTCCAGGGAACTCTGCTGCCTCTGTTCTTCATCGTAGGTCTGCCGCCGGCGCTTTTAATGCTGGCTCTGGGACTATACCAAAAAGACGATCAGCCGCTGGAGGCCTACTTTCTGGCCATGGTGAACTTCATAGTCAAACCCAAACAGCGTTTCTGGCAGAAGGAGCCGATCGCCGAAGTCTTCCGACTGGAAGTGCCGGCACCAAAACCGCATGAGCCTAAAAAGGATATTACAAAGCTGGCAGGGCAGTTAGAAAAGCTGGGTCAGATTGTAGACACCCGCGGCTGGTCTACCAAACAGCCAGAGATCCAAGAGCCGGAAGAAGAGCAGGTGATTGACTTGCGCGACCGGCTGGGCATGACCCAAACCGGAGTCGGCACGCCGGTACCGGATCCGGTGGAGGTGCAGCAGGCCGATGATATCTTGGACACCAAGAATAACCCTAATTCAGCCAGTATAAATGTGCTGATAGAAAACACAGTTAAAAGCGTCCGCGAAGAAGCTTTAGTTAAGATGCAGCAGGCGGTAAAACAGCCGACCAAAAATCCAATCGCAGCAAGCACAAGCGGGATGACAGCCACCCCACCTGTTGGTATACTTAAGCTAGCTAGTGAGGCTGGCGACTTAACTGTTGCCCAACTCTCGGCCCAAGCCAAACGGCATAACCAACTATTAGAAGGAAAGGCGGTCAGTTTACGTAATGGCAAACCCTCAGCCAGCTAAAAAACAGGCGAAAAGCACTCAAGACAGCTTACTGGTCTCAGAGATCAGGGACGGCGTTGTGGTAATGCGTGATGGCAGCCTGCGAGCCGTTATTATGGGCAGCGCCATTAACTTCGACCTAATGAGTCAGCAAGAGAGGGATGGGGCAGAGATGGCCTACCAGGGGTTCTTAAACTCGCTGCATTTTCAAATTCAAATAGTTATTAAGTCTCAAAAGATCGACCTCGATCACTATATAGAAAACCTTCAGCAACTCAGACAAAACCAAGATAATGAGCTCTTGGGCTATTTAATGGACGACTACATCTTAAATATTCAGGCTTTGATAGAAGAAGTTAATATTATGGATAAGCAGTTCTATGTGGTCATTCCGTACTTCCCAGAAAACCCGGTATTAAAACAGCAGAAAAATATTCTGACCGGCCTCAGTAGCATACTCAAACCCCAACCGGTTACAGTTCTTTCTGAGCCCGATTTTCAGGCCTACAAAGAGGAGCTTTCACAAAGAGTCCAGCTGGTTTCGGGCGGTCTAAACCAAATCGGTATTAGAAGCATTTCCTTAAATACCCAGGAGCTGATTGAGCTCTACTACATGTCATATAACCCCGATGTATCTCAGAATCAAAAGCTGATTGATTCGGCCCAACTGCAAACCGCTGCCGTTACCAAGGGCACTGGCCCAGCGCCAACTCAGCTAAACGGGGGAGCTAGCTAATGGCCTTGTTTGATAAAAAAGGAGGCGATCCGGCTGCGCTAGCAGAAGCTGCCCGGCTGAAAGAGCAGCAAGAGGCCGAGGCGGCTTACCGCCAAGGCATAGTCAGCCTGCGCGATCTCATTGCCCCGCCATCGGTTGAAATTACTGGTGATCACGTGCGCATCGGCGCCCGCTTTGCGCGCACTCTGTACGTTTACGGCTTCCCCCGCCAGGTGTTTACCGGCTGGCTGTCGCCGATCATCAATCTCGATGAAATTATGGATATGAGTATCTATATTTACCCTGTAGAAAGCCAGGTGGTGCTGAACAATCTGCGGCGCAAGGTAGGCCAGCTTGAAGCCAGTATGACTATTAATGCTGAAAAGGGCCGGGTGCGTGACCCAGGGCTAGAGGCCGCCATCACAGACGCGGAGGAGCTGCGCGATAAACTGCAGGTGGGTGAAGAGCGGTTCTTTAGACTTGGCCTGTATCTGACGATTTACGCCGACTCACTCGAAAACTTAAAGCAAGTCCAGCGCAAAGTCGAAGGCATATTCGGCCAATCACTGGTCTATACCAAGCCGGCCACCATGCAGATGGAGCAAGGCTTTAATTCCACCCTGCCGCTGGCCCAAGACCAGCTGCAGATCAGCCGCAATATGAATACCGGCGCGCTTTCTACCACCTTTCCCTTTACCTCAGCCGACCTAAGCCGTAACGAAGGCGTACTGTACGGCATTAATCGGCATAATAATGGCCTGGTGCTGTTCGATCGCTTCAGCCTGGAGAATGCCAATATGGTCGTATTCGCTAAATCCGGTGCCGGTAAATCGTTTGCCGTTAAGCTAGAGGCCCTGCGCAGTTTAATGTTCGGTACGGAGATTCTAATTATCGACCCAGAGAATGAATACCAGGCTTTGTGCGAAGCCGTCGGCGGCAGTTACCTGCGGCTAAGCCTAGCCTCTCAAAACCGGCTGAATCCTTTCGATCTCCCGCGTGTACTAGATGCCGAAGAGGCCGATAACGCACTAAGAGCCAATATCATCCAGCTACACGGCCTACTGCGGCTGATGATGGGCGCAAACCAAGTACCCCTAACTCCAGCTGAAGATGCCGACCTGGACGTGGCTATTATCAATACCTACGCTAAGGCCGGTATTACCAACGACCCGCTAACCCACGGCGCCACCCCGCCGACTATGAACGATCTCTATAAAGCGCTCTCTGCTATGAGCGGCAACGGCCCTGCACTAGCCCAACGGCTGCGCAAGTATACGACAGGTACCTTTGCCGGCATTTTCTCAGAGCAGTCGAATGTCGACCTGTACAACAAGTTCGTGGTCTTTAATATCCGCGATCTAGAGGAAGAGCTGCGGCCGGTGGGTATGTACATCGTGCTTAACTTTATTTGGAATAAGGTTAAATCCGACCGGCGTAAACGGATACTGATAATTGATGAGGGCTGGCAGCTGATGAAGCATGACGATTCGGCCAACTTTATGTTCTCTATCGCCAAACGCGCCCGTAAATACTTCTTAGGCCTTACTACAATTTCGCAAGATGTAGATGACTTCTTGAGCTCGAGAATGGGGCGGGCAGTGGTGGCCAACTCATCGCTGCAGCTGCTGCTTAAACAAGCGCCGTCTTCGATCGATATCGTGGGCGAAACATTCAAGTTGACTAGTGAAGAGAAGGCTAGGTTAACCCAATTCCCGGTGGGGGAGGGGCTGTTTTTTGCCGGCCTAAACCACGTCATAATCCGTATTCTGGCCTCTCAAACCGAAACCCAGCTGATTACCACCAACCCGCAACAGCTGGCGGCCCAGAAACTGGCACAAGGCGCCCAGCCCGAATCGGCCGCTCCTACTCCTGCCCCTATACCAGAACCGCCAACAACCGCCCAAGCCATAGAGGCGCCGCCACTGACAGGAGAATAGCCGATGCCGCCAGACAGCCTGCCCGATAACCAGAACAAAGGAGCCGGCTCAGGCCTGGCCAGTAGACTGCTTAAAGGCAGGCGGTGGCTGATTGCCGTTGGGGTAAGCGGTAGCATAGTCGGCCTGCTGCTAGCAGTCTTCTTCGCGTTTTTAGCTCCCTTCAAGCTAATGTTTATGAAGGAGAATATAGATAAGGTGCGCCTGGCACGGCTGACCCACATTATGGATCAGCGCAGTGATAGGTTCTTAACCACCCTCATTAAGGCCGAGGTGGCGGGGACGGAGAATGGCCAGAACCGCTACTTTGTAGCTAAGGGTTGGGCAACCTCCACCCACCCCTTCACCCAGTGGTATACCGATATGCGGACCGATAAGTTCTTTGATGATATGGAGAAGCGGCACGGTATTCGGTTCGTGCGGGAAACTGGCGGTATTGGGGTCAAAGATAGATTAGTAAAGCTTGATGTCCGCGGGCAAGAGATAGACTTTAGCGATTTGAAGCGAAATGGAGGGCTGGGTACTACGAATGTGTTTGAAAGAGCCGTAGAGGACAGGTTTGAGAGCAATAAAGAGGGCCGACGGGCGTTTAATTCGGCCGTCAAAGATGTTACCAAACGGCATCAGATAGTTAAACGCTACTATATGCGCAAATGGGCTTACGAGAGGCTGGGTATTACCAAGTGGCGATTCTTTGAAAACACGCGGGAGAAAGCCGGGGATAAGGTAAGAGCTAGGTGGACTAAGACAGTATCTAAGCCGATTTTAAGCGGACGATTCGGTAAATGTTTGTTTGGCACGCCAAGTGACTGCCCGCGCTCGGGTAATTCCAACGATGAAAAGAACAGCTTTGCCGGCGAATCGATTGACCCTGATCTGGAAAAAGTCGCCGAGGTGGCTAGTGAAGAGGCCCGATCTGGCACAGGGCCAGCTGAAGAGCCGGAGGTTAAAAATGCTGGGCGAATAGCCGGCAAGTTCGTGAATAAAGCCATTCCCATACTGAATATCGTGGCTGGTCTTGAAACTGCCAAGCATATCGAGGTATTGCTTGGACAGGGAGGCTTGGTAAACCTCGTAGCCACAATGCGGGCGGCCGAATACGCCTCTGCCTACTTTACCTTTGCTACTGCTACCGACCAGCTCAAATCCGGTGAGACCGTATCTGGCGAAGAGGTAGATGCCTTTATGCAAATGACGGACGGTATGGAGAAAAGCGATGGCTACAAGCAAGTGGTTGGCAGCCATAATGCAGTTATTTCATTTACAGCTTATGCCCAGAGTAATGAGCAAGATGAGTACGACCCGGTCACCGATATGATGAAGGTAAATAGCGATGACACAAAAGCGGCTGAGATTTCGAATACTTATAAAGATACTTTTGGTAAAGTTATCGGCCCGATTGTAGGTGCCTATAATACTATTCCGATCATTGGCGACCTCATAAATGCAATTAATGACGTCATAGGCAAGGCTGTTCAGGGAGGCTTATGGGTGTTTGGCAAGATCACTGGGGTTGATACCGATGAACTATTTAAGAGCCTGGTAGCTAAAATGATGACATTTTTGGGTGGTGCGCCTGCTTGCAGCGGCGAGGAATCGGGCGGCCGAATGTTCAATTGCATAGATGGCGGTGCGGCCGTAACCCAAGAGGCACTCTCGCAAACGATGGGCGGACGGGCTCTGAAAGATGACGAAGTGGCAATGCTGAATCAAGAAATAGCATTGGAGCAGGCAGCAGGTAACCGCGCGCGCGGCTTTTGGAGCAAACTAGCTTCGATTGAAGAACCAGACTCAGTATTTGCCCGCCTGGTCATGGCAACCCCCGCCAGCCCCGGCCAATTAGCACATGCAACCAGTACTAATTTAGTTACAAACCTCGGCGCAATACCAGTAAGTATAGCCAGGGCTTTCTCGGCACCCACCCTGGCCCAGCAATTAGATAATAATTTATACGGGGTTAAGCGCTATGGGTTTAATAAGCAAGATTTAGAGTCTGAGCCGTTTGATAGCCAGAGCCAAGCTGAGTGTGATTTGGAAATGGAGGCTTTTAATACCAAGATGGCCAAAGGCGAGGACCCGGAGACCAGTATGTGTATGCTAGATACCGCCGTAGCCAACAGCCTTTCTTGCGCTTACAGTGATGACGACTGCGCAAGCGTAGGGGCGGAACAGGGAGGTGGTGGCCAAGCCAGCCCTGGTGGTGGCGGTACAGTCAGTAGTTCTGCAAAAGACTCCGCCAAAGCAATATTGGATCTCGGTAAAGACGGTAAGATCGATATAGCCGATTACTCCGAGGCTAAAGCCTCCGACAGCGCAGACAGGTCTCTGGCCAGTCAGCAGTTAGAAGATATTTCTAATGGTAAGCCGGCTAGCGGCACCACACGCTGCGGGTTTGCTATGCCTAGTGAAATTCAGCCAGATCCCAAATTACTTCAATTTCTGGAGGAACTTGGCCAAACCTACCACTACAAGCTGAATTCACTATTCGGGCAATGCCATTCATCATCAACCAGTAATCACTACAAAGGCAAAGCTGTGGACTTCGGATGCCCACTAGACACCGCCAAGGCAGATGAGGTAGGTAGAAAGTATGGAGTTTCTCATAACAATGAGAACTGTACAAATAATGGCCATTGGCATTACTCGGTGGGTGGGCGCTAAATGAAGCGAATTCTGATTACATTAGTTTTATTGCTAGCCCCCGCCCAAAGCGTTCTTGCTATCAGTTCGGATGATAGGCATTCGGTGAATTATGATACAGCCTTCTACGACCCCAGTGAGCTTTGTAGCGATGCCACTAGCGTCGGTGGTGGCGGCAATTTATCGGCAAATATTCCGCCTGTTTGGCGTGACTTAATAGCCTCGGCAGCCCCCAAGCACCCTGATGCTGACCCTAGGTTGGTGGCAGCGGTTTTGTGGGCTGAGTGGCGGGGTTGGCCAGAGTATAAGACCTCCGACTGGCCCGATTCCGATGCCGGCGCTGATGGACCATGGCAATTTATTGATACCAGCTGGAACAGTATGGGCCGGGATGGAGATGGGGACGGTGTTAAAGATCGAGAGAATCCCAAAGACGCTGTTCATGCGGCATTTATTCACCACAGAGGATCAGCCGGTAAACCGTTGGCCAATAAGGGCTATGACGGAGATGCTGAAGCGTCTTTTGAAGCGGTGGTGTTTGAACGTAATGGCAATAACTTGCTCTCCTTTGCGGCTAACTATAATGGACGTGGTGCGCCTGACGGTACTTTGCTAAAAAACCTTCCTAAGGGAGACCAGAACTCCGATTACGTGAGAATGGTTTATTGGTTAATCGCAACCGATTTTGCAAAAGGCTGGTTGCCTGAAAGTGATAAATTTGTTGAAGCTAA
Source organism: Candidatus Dormiibacterota bacterium (assembly GCA_035536395.1). NCBI lineage: Bacteria > Bacillati > Candidatus Dormiibacterota > Candidatus Dormiibacterota bacterium. The sequence continues at coordinate 806 of DATLOE010000011.1, read as the reverse complement.
AACCTCTAAACCAGGTGGTGGTCCTTTGAGCTCACAAGGAGAAGTAGGAATATGCAGCTCTCAAAACGGAAGCGTTAGTGCCGAAGGCTACTCTTTCCCGGTCAGCCCGCAAAGGAAAAGCCAAAATGGGGGAGTTATCTGGATGAGCCAATTGCCCTGCTCTTCGGACTCATGCCATCACGATGGTTCCGCCGCTTTTGATATTTCACGTAAACCCGGGGGCGACAAAGTAGCAGGAACTCCTGTATACGCCATTAGTGATGGTACGATTGAATTATTGCATATTTATAACGGTGTTAAGGGCTGCTACTCATTTCAGTTGGTTTCTAAGGATAAGTTTCATTACTACTATACCCACCTTCAAAGGCCGAGCGTAAGAAATGGCCAAAATGTTACCTCCGGCTCCAAGGTAGCGGAGATAGGAAGGAGAGAGTGTACCAAGCCTGCCTTTTCGGACCCCCATCTCCATATTGATCGCGGCTGTATAAAAAATGGGGTTCACCAGGGGGGCGGATACGCTGACTGCCGAGACAAAGGAATGAACGATATTATTAATAAGTTATATGAGGACCTGCCGGAATGAACTTAACTCACCCAAAAATTTATTTAGGTATCTTATCTGCTGCTGCCCTGGCTATAGTGCTCCTCTTTTTAACCCGGGGGTTTTTAACAATAGAAGCCACCAGCGCTAGCCCGCAGCCAATTACAGTTGTTATAAAAAACAGCTCGGGTAAAGAGGTTAAAAAAATTAAGGCATTCTCTGGCCAAAAACACAAAGCGCTTCTTGCTATTGGTGAGTATGAAGT
>DATLOE010000010.1 GCA_035536395.1 Candidatus Dormiibacterota bacterium | reverse complement strand
CCTTGGCCAGATTCTCTTGTGTCAGACTTAATTTCATATTGCTGGGTCGTCCTTAAGTTTTATTAGTATATATAAATATATAAAAAATAGTAGTTGTAGTAGTGCCTGTGCATTATGGGCATAAGCGTTTTTATTGGCTTTACCAAAGCTTAAAAGATTACACACGGAAGTGTAAAACGCTTGGGTTAAAACCGGGTGCTTATAGTGCAAAGACTGGCCTAGTTTATAATTAAAAAAAGCGCAAGCTGGGGAAACACAAGCGCTTTTACAGCTATATTCAACAGCCGCCCCCCAGTTAATCCCCACGTTTTTCACAAAGTTAAACGCTCCTTAATGGCCTGTACATCGGCCCGGAGGTTCTCGTCTACCTCCAGTAGCTTCTCTATTTTTGAGACAGAGTGCATGGCAGTGGTGTGATCGCGCCCACCAACAACGGCGGATATCTTAGGAAAGCTCAGGCCTAGCTCATTACGCATTAAATACATAGAGATCTGCCGCGGCACCACAATCTCTTTATCTCGCTTTAGGCCCGTGATATCCGCGGGTTTCAGGTCAAAATAGGCCGCCGTTCGATCAATTACGGCTTTCGGTGCAGGGGCTCTCCGGGCCGGCCTCGTGGATACGATATTACTGAGCAGGCCAGTGGCTGCTGCCACTGAGGGCTCAATACCGCGTAGCTCACAAAAAGCAATGAACTGCGTTAAGGCTCCCTCTAGCTCACGGATATTATTCTGAAAGTGCCGGGCCAAATGCTCAACCGCCGACGCGGGCAAAATAATACCTTGGGCAGCCGCCTTGCTCTGAAGGATGGCACTACGGGTTTCTAGATCGGGAGCCGATATATCGGCCATCATACCGGAGGCAAAGCGTGATTTTAGCCTGTCTTCTAAGCCGGCAATAGCCTGCGGCGGCTTATCGCTCGAGATTATTATCTGTTTGCTTGACTGATGAAGGGTATTAAAAGTGTGAAAGAACTCCTCTACAGTACGCTCTTTACTCGCTAGGAATTGAATATCGTCGACAATCAGTACATCTACATTGCGGTATTTTGCACTGAAAGCGCCAGTTTTCTTACGCTGTAGAGCAGAGAGAAACTCATTAGTGAAGCCCTCGCTTGTAACATACTCCACCCTCTTCGATGGGTCGCGTCTTTGGATCTCGTTGCCTACAGCCTGCATAAGGTGGGTCTTGCCCAAGCCAACGCCTCCATATATATAGAGAGGATTGTATTTTTGGCCAGGGCTTTTTAATACTGCCTGGCTGGCGGCATAGGCCAGTTCATTACTGGCACCTACTACAAAACTGTCAAAGGTATATTTTGGATTGAGGCAGCTAGGGGGAGTGTAGGTCCCGGTAGTCACTGGGCTTTTAGTGTGAGCCGGTGCCTCAGCCGGCTTATTACCCGCCACCGTACCAGATTTTTTAGTGCTAACTTTGTACTCTACAGAATTAATCCCGGCATTCATCCGTGCAAGCACAGCCTTAATATCGTCGTGATACTTCTTTTCCAGCCACTCCTTAGTGAAAATGTTCGGCACCCCGACTACTATATGTCCGTCTTCCTCAGAAATAATGGAGGTGTGTTTAAACCAAGTCGAAAAACTAGCTCTACTAACCGATACTTCAAGCTCTCCGAGCACAGCTTGCCACAGCCCCTTTGTTTCCATATAACTCCATATTTATGCGTTAAAACTAAGATAATCATAACCGGCATAGCGGTTGTTCACAACCATAACCTCTTTACTGTAGAATATCCACAAACCGACCCCTAACGGATATAAGGCGGTGGAAAACTAGGAAGTTATTGGGGAAAATTAATTAAATTTATTTTAGCTTTTTGACGCTTGCGACCGAGTCGAGTATAATTTCTCGGTAATGCCTAAACGAACGTACCAGCCAAAGAAAAAGCGACGCCAGCGAGTGCATGGCTTTCTTTCACGTATGAGTAGCCGGGCTGGGCGGCTGGTGCTTAAGCGGCGGAGGCTTAAGGGCCGTAAAAAACTTACAGTTTAATCGATGCGCCGATCCGGCGCATTTCTTTGTCAAAACCCGCGCCGATATTTCAACGTATCATTTGTACGCTTCAGCCTCCCACTTTTCCCCGAACTGCATCCGACTGGGCGCATCTTAAGAAAAGGAGAATAAAATGTTAGCCAAGCAGTATCGCTTACGGAGCGGTAAAGATATAGCCAAGGTGTATAGGTATGGCAGGTATGCTGGTGGGGGCGATCTGTCGATAAAATACTTAAAAACTGGTCTGCCGGTTAGCCGGGCAGTAGTGGTGGTGGGTAAAAAAGTCTCCAAAAAAGCCTCAGTGCGCAACCGAATCAGGCGCCGGGTAGCGGCCGATCTGTATAAACGATGGCAGACAGTCGACCCTGGTTACGATATAGTATTATCTATACATGGGGACATTGCCGATTTGCCCCCAGCTAGCCTAAGCCAGAAAATCGAACAGGCTCTAGCAAAATCCGGGGGCTTACAGGCAGCTAAAAAGGAAAAAGATGTTTAATACCTATATTACCGAGCCGTTATTTAATCTCCTATTTTTCATATATGCCCTGATTCCAGGCCATGATTTTGGGCTGGCGGTAATCGTGTTTACACTGTTGGTTCGGCTAGCCTTGTGGCCGCTCGTTACCAAGCAGCTGCACTCACAAAGAGCCATGCAAAAGCTGGCGCCTGAAGTAGCCAAGGTGAAGAAAAAAGCGAAGGGTGACCGGCAGAAAGAGACCCAAATGCTGATGGAGCTCTATAAGGAAAAGGGTACCAACCCCTTTGCCTCCCTCTTGCCGCTGTTTGTTCAGATTCCGATATTTATTGCACTCTTTTTTGTGCTGCAAGACAGCATTAAAGCAGGGGAGGTGGCAAGGCTTGCCTATGAGCCAATCAGAAACCTAGATGCCATCGCGGCTCTCATTAGTAACAAGGTTACTTTGTCGGCCACCCTATTCGGACTAATTGATTTAACCAAGCCGAGCTTGGTCCTGGCTCTTTTAGCCGGCGGCGCTCAGTACTACCAAACCAAACAGCTTACTCCTAAACAGCACGAAATGGACGATACCGCCAAAATGATGGCAAATATGGGTAAAATTTTTCCAATTATCACAGTGGTTATTTCTATGACACTACCGGCCGCCCTGGCTCTGTACTGGGCAGTTACCAGCCTGGTAGCAATCCTGCAGCAGCATTTAGTCTTGCACCGGGATGCTGAGGAGATGAAGGAGATGGCGTAGTGGCAGAAGGGGATCTGGTTAAAGAAGCCGAAAAAACCCTGGCCGACTTGCTGGCCTTTTTTGAAGTTAATCCTAAAATATCTTCGAATTTGGATGGTGAAACCCTAGAGCTACTAATAGAAATAGATCAACCCGGGAGGCTAATCGGCCACCATGGCGATACACTCAAAGCTATTCAGCATACGATGAATATGATTGTTAAGCGTAAAACGGACGAGAGAATCTATATAAATATCGATGTCTCAGGCTATAAGAAAGCCCGCGCAGAGCGGTTGGTTGAAAAGGCTAAGCAGATAGCTGAAAAGGTGAAGGAAGACGGTCAGGAGGCTGTGTTGTCGCCCATGACCCCTGCCGAGCGACGCCTGGTTCATACCGAGCTAGCCGAAACCCAGGGCATTACTACCGAAAGCCGAGGGGAGGGCAACGGGCGCCGGCTGGTGATTAAAAAATCAGAATAATCACCTCTTAAAACCGCTCATGCTTGCATGCCGTTAATGCTTTAACATAAGCTCTAGCTAGCACGTGTCGTTCAACCAGAAAGGGTGATTCGCGTGCCTCAGAGGGTAGTAGTATTGAGGGAACCAAAGTGGTTCCTTTTGTTTTTTCTCAGCTGTTTACTGACGGCTTCAGGGCCAGCGGTAGCCGGTAGTAAACAAAAAACCAAAACCAAAGCCCAGGCTTCAGCCTGCTGCTACAAGGTGCAAGGTACAAAAGGGGCCGGCCTCAGGATTCGTTCCGGCCCTGGTACCGAACATTCACAAGTCGGCTCTTTGGCCGAAGGTGCTACAGTCGACATTGCCTGCCAGGTGCGTTCCGGTAGTAATGTAGGAGGCTCAACTATCTGGGATCAGATCTCTGGCAGGGGCTGGGTAAGTGATTACTATGTCACAACGCCGCGCTTCAACGATTTCTCGCCAGGCATCGATCGCTGCGGTGCGGCTCAGCCTCCTCCCCAGCAGCCTACTCCGGCCACACCACCGGAGCCGGCTCCAGCGCCACCATCCGAACCATCGAAACCATCGCCATCAGAGCCGAGTCCGGCTCCCAGCAATGACACGCCGGCCCCAGAGCCGACGCCAAGCCCTCCTTCTTCACCCCCACCGCCCTCAAGAGAGCAGCGGGCGGTAAGTTGGGCCAGGAGCCAGATAGGGGCCGCTAAGCAGCCCAATGGCAGTCCATGGCTAAATTGGTGTGATCGGTTCGTGGCCAACGCCTACGGCCGGTCAACCAGCGGCTATCACGATGCCAATGCCCATTGGAGCAACCTGGCCAAGAGGGGGCTGGTGTATGCGGGGAACCGCAGTGCTCCGTTCGGGGCTCTGGTGTTCTGGACCGGCAGGTACGGCCATGTGGCGGTCAGTCTGGGTAATGGCCGAGCTATTACCACACCGCTAACCACCGATCGTGCCAAGAAGGTGCGAGAGATGGCGGTCAGTGAGGTCAAGGGCTATCGCGGGTGGTCCTGGGCTAACCCTGAGTGGCCAGGGCGGTAATAACAGGGTCTGCGGCACGGATGCCGCGGACCTTTACTTTTGACCCAAGGCCCGTCTATATACCTCAAGAGTCTGCTCGGCAGTGCGCTTCCAGGAGAATGATTTAACGTGCTCTGGCCCGGCTTTTTTAAGTTCACTCAGCCGCTTCTTATTACCTAGAAGGGAATTAATAGTTTTAGCTATATCATTTGCGTTATACGGGTCAAAGTATTCAGCTGACGCACCCAATACCTCGGGCAGGCAACTAGCTCTGGCGGCTGCTATCGGTACACCATAACTCATGGCTTCGAGCGCCGGCAGCCCAAAACCCTCTGAGAGCGAGGGGAATGTATAAAGAGTCGCGTTTTGGTATAAACCAGCTAACTCTTGATCGCTCACAAAGCCGGTAAACACTACCTTATCTTCCACACCCAGCTCTTTAGCCTGCTTCTTTAACTGAGCCTGAAAGTAATCCTCCCTACCTACCAACACCAGCTTAATATTCGGATTCTTTTCTACAACCCCAGGCAGCGCCTCTATTAATTGCCCGATATTTTTATAAGGGAAGAAGTTGCCGACATACAGCAGGTATGGGCCGTTTATATACTTTTCTTTCACGGGCTTAATTACTTTAAGATCGGCTGCCAAGTGGGTGGTGTGAACTTTATTGTGTTTAATTTTATAACGTTCAAGCAACTGGCTTTTAACATAGTCAGTAATTGTAAGTACGAACATGGAGGATTTAACGGCTCTAGACATAACCATTCCGAATACTTGATATTTGATTTCATATAAAAGCCGGCTGCCTTTGACGTTTTTGTAATCAATTAAGGTTAAATCGTGAATTGTAGTAACACGTCTGCCAGTGTAGAAAAGCGGGGAATTTGGTGCCGTAAAATGGACCACGTCGGCTTGCAGTCGGTTCAGCAGTCGTCGTAATCCAGCCTGCTCACCCAAGCCATAGGGCTTAAAATTGGCTTCTACGCGCCGGAAGTTTGAAGCCGTAGGCTGCCAATTGTCACTAGGCAGCACCAGCACAGTGTACATATTAACCTTATCCAGCTGCTGCAATTCTTCTAGCAAGTGGTGAGTATAGCGCCCCACGCCTGTCCAGCTAAGCATCCGCCCATCAATTACTATTTTAGCCGGCTCAGGCTTTTTCATTCGCTCGGCTTAGCCTAATTAGCCCCAGTATTACCCCCACAGCCGCCCATATATGGATAATGTAGAGAGTGGAGAAGGTTTGGTATTGCAGGAAGGCAGCAATTAGAAACAAGAATGAGGCCACCAGCCAAACTTTTATCGGCCCGTCTGCTAGCTTTCTAAGTACAGTCAATGCCTTCCATAGTAGGGCGGCAGCGAACAGTACAAATGCTGCAGCTCCTGCTAGGCCCGTTTCAGCCAAAAGTTCTAGCGGTAGATTATTTACAGTCTGCGCTTCGGAGTAGTAGGGCCGGAGCTTCTTAGCTTCGCGCCCGAAGTTGCCGGGCCCAACCCCCAGTATTGGCTCTCTTTGAAACAGCTCGAGGGCCACGGCTCTAGTGCGGGCGCGGTCACTTCCGGTATCCTTGTATTCATAATTAGTTGCTTGCTTCTGGTACGTCTTTGCTACTTTACTACCTATTGGCGCCTCTACCTTGCTTCCTAGGGATGTCCTTAGGTTACCCAGTTGGGGGATTAGGAGCACAATCATTACATATGCCATGGCCGCCCCTCCAAACAAGGCGGCTACAATTTTTATAACCTGGCCACCTCTTTTTTTAATAATACCTATACCGATAAATAGTAAGGTTAAAAGCAGAGCCGCCACTATACCACCTCGGGAAACCGTTAGAAAGAAACAGGTGTAGAATAACGCGATAATCCAGAGGGGAAAGGACATATAAATAGCCAGGGCCAAACTAAGTGCTAATGGCAGCAGCAGGTAGTTGGCAAAGTAAAGAGGCTCTAATGAGGCGGCTTGCACCCGGGGGAAGGAGAACACTTCAATAGTGTAGAACGGCCTCAAGCCAGTTGCCCAGTGTGGCAGCTGCATAATATCACCAAAGAATTGGTAAAAAGCGAAACCACAGACTACCAGCGCTCCGGCTATCAGCCATTTCTGCATTCGGTGTAAATCCGAGACTGTAAACGACCTAGCAATTGCCAGAGCCAGCAGTACCACAAATATTGTAAAGCCTATTACAGACAGACTTCGGCCAAGGTTCATTGCCTGCAGAGCGGATACGAAGAACACGAGAAGCATAAAAAGCCCCAGCTTCTCAACCGTAAGCAGGCCCGGGCGGCTCCAGTGTTTGAACCCTGTCACAAGAATTAAGGCCAAGCCTATAAAAATATTAATTCGTAGGGTAATTCCCGCCACATCGAGTGAGGGAATCCTCTCAAAGGGCAGAAAGAACAGCAAGGCGCATAGCAGGCCGCTGGGCAGCAATAGTTTTTTGATAGGTAGTTTTATCATTTTAAAAAGGTTTGTAAGATTTTAGCATCCGTTTAGGTTCTGGCGGCATACCATGGAATAGTATGCCGTCTATATAAGAGGCAGATACTTTCCGCCCCCTTTGAATCCGCCAACGGTCATATAGTATCCCAGGAAGGCAGACAAGAACAGCCCCCAAGGCCTTTAGGTGGACCATTAAGAATCCATGCTTAAATGAGCTGATAAAGCTAAGCAGCAGAGACGACGTGATTAGCGGGAAGTATTTTAAAAGCAGAAAGCCGGGCATGTTTTTAAGGCTTAGGTAATAAAGATTCTTGGCCGAATGGTAGCGCGTAAAGGCCGTACGATGCCCGCCGGAGGTAGCACCAATTTCGTGGAATACTACAGCTTCCGGACAGTAGCGGTTCTTATAGCCAGCCAGCTGAGCCCTAAACGACAGATCAACGTCTTCGAAGTAGGCAAAAAATCTTTCATCAAATAGACCGATTTTTTTTAGCATCGAGTAGCGGTATAGACTGGCTCCGCCCGATACGCCAAAGACCTCCAGTTTGTCATCGTACTGACCCTCGTCCTTTTCATCTCGCCCCCGGGGGAAGGGTAGCCCCCAGATTGACTGGTAGTCTCCAGTAGAATCTATTAATCCTTTTCGCCCCTTACGGCTGTTTAATATTTTTGAGGTTACAGCCCCGACTTCAGGGTGGCTTTCTAAGGAAGCTACAAGTTTTTCTAGCCAGTCGGCAGCTGGTATAGCATCATTATTCAAAAGCGCTACATACTCAGCCTGGGCGGTTTTAATCCCGGCATTAACACCACCTGCAAAACCGTAATTTTTATCTAGGGCCACAACCTTAACCCATGAGTGGTTTTTTAAAAACTCCACCGAGCCGTCGGTTGAGCCATTATCCACTACTATCGTTTCAAAATCCTTAAATGACTGCGACTTGACTGCCCCTAGACACTGCTTTAGTCGGTCTTTACCATTCCAGTTGGGGATAATAATGGCCGCCTTAGGCATTACTTCTTCCAATCAGTCTTTTTAAACTAGGCACCAAAAAGGGCAGCCGGCGGCGCAAAAATAATTTAAGCAGTACTACTGGTTTAGCCGTAGGTCCGTAGAGTTTTGGGTGCTTATTAATAATCAAAAATAGCATCTTTTTCTCTAGCTCGAGGCTTTCGCCTAGGGTGTCTATCAAACTCTCTTTCTCGGGATGCTTACGATAGTTCAGCAAGGGTTTATCAAGCAGGTGGCCATAGTAGCCGTTTTCGGCCAAGGTTAGGTAGAGATCCCAATCTTCCCATTGCCGAAACTTAGGATCAAAAGGAAATTTTCTGACCAGTTCGGTCGGGATAAGCACACCGATATGAATAAAGTTACCTTTTGTAAGTTTTTTTAGGTCAAAGGGAGGGTAGTGTGTAGTGTGGTTTTGCCGGCCAAATAGTTTCATTTGAGTGTAGACATAAGCCGCTTGGGGGTTTGCTGCTAAAGCCTCCAGGCACTGCTCAATGTACCCTGGTTCAAGTAAGTCATCCGCATCCAGAAACAGCAAATACTCACCTTTAGCCGCCGCTACTCCCTTATTGCGTGCGGCCGAGGGGCCTTGGTTGGTCTGGCGGATGTAGCTTATTTTAGAGCCAAACTTTTTAGCAATATCAGCAGTATTGTCAGTCGAACCGTCGTCAACCACAATCACCTCCAGTGGTCTATAGGTTTGCGCCAGCGCGCTGTTTACGGCATCGGTTAAAAATCGGCTGTGGTTGTAAGAGGGGATAACAATAGAAACCAGGGGTTTTTTCATAGCTTGACCCATTTTATCATAGCCGGCTTACTGGTTGACATCTCTCGCTGTGCAGGTAATACTCATATGGTAATTATGGACGGAAACACATGGCCAAAACTAAAACAGCCTTAATCACTGGTATTACCGGGCAAGACGGCTCTTATCTGGCAGAACTCTTGCTTTCTAAGGGGTATGAAGTTCATGGTGTGGTAAGGCGGGCCAGCACCTTCAATACCGATCGTATCGAGCACCTTTACGTGGATCCTCACGAAGACACCAAACTGCATCTACATTTCGGGGACTTAACGGATCCCGGCTCGCTAAACAAAATCCTGCGCAAGGTTAAGCCCGACGAAATTTACAATATTGGTGCCCAGAGTCATGTGCGGGTCAGTTTTGATGTACCGGAATATACCATGAATACAGTAGCCATGGGCACTCTCAGTCTGCTTGAGGCTATTCGGGAGACTGGCTTAAAAACTAAACTTTATCAGGCATCCAGCTCAGAACAATACGGAGCCGTGCTGGAAACTCCTCAGAATGAAAAGACCCCATTCAATCCCCAGAGCCCATACGCGGTAGCCAAAGAGGCCGCTCACAATATGGCCGGCCTTTACCGCGACGGTTATGGAATGTTTGTTTGTTGTGGGATTCTCTTTAACCATGAATCGCCCAGACGGGGGGAAACCTTTGTCACCCGTAAAATCACCAAGGCCGTAGCCAGGATTGCTACCGGCAAACAGAAGAAGCTGTACCTAGGCAATCTAGACGCCAAACGAGATTGGGGCTTTGCAGGCGATTACGTGGAGGCTATGTGGCTGATGATGCAGCAAGAAAAACCAGGGGACTATGTAATTGCTACCGGAGAGACGCATACTGTACGTGAATTCTTGGATATTGCTTTCGGTATAGTCGGTTTGGATTGGAAGAAATACGTAGAAATCGACCCTAAATATTACCGCCCACTGGAAGTAGATTTACTGCTGGGAGATCCATCTAAGGCCAAAAAAGAACTTGGCTGGGAGCCTAAGGTAAGCTTTGAGGGCTTAGTAAAGATGATGACGGAAGCCGACCTGGCTGAAGAGGGCTGGCTAGGCAAAGAGGCTTAGGTCACTTAACAAGCCGTGCTAGGTTAGCTCTAACCTTAGAGGCAAAGAGGCCATAGCGCCTGTGTTTTACCATCCGCCCAGCGCGATAAAATTTTGCGATCGGTTCAAAAATATAAGGTTTATTACGGCGCAGGTGGCTGAAGTACAGTCTGGAGAAGAACTTTCCTCCATACTTACGGCTAATAGCTCTTTCTTCCTTCCAGAATTTGTCAGCCAAGGATACCGTTTTGGAGCTGTCATGCAGCCTAAAGGCCGCCCACCAGGCATCAATATAAAGGATATTGAACTTCTGGCCGATCCGAACCCATAAATCATAATCCATTGCGTAGTGGTACTCTGGGTTAAGAAGACCGACTTCATCCAGTACATGTTTTTTGATGAATACGGTTGGCTGAGGAATTAGATTACCGGTATTAATCTCGAAATCCAGATCAAAAGGAATTACTTCATGCTTTTCTATAACCTTATCGTTTTCATCAATATCCACCCAATTAGAGTAAACCATATCGGCCTGAGGGTTCTCCTCGAACGCCAGCCGGGCTTCTTCCAGTGCCCCGGGGGTGTATAAATCGTCTGAGTTGAGATAGGCTACATAGTCTCCCGTAACTTTTCGCCAACCCTTATTAATTGCGTCGGACTGGCCCTTGTCCTTGCGACTCCACCAAATGACTTTTGCGCCCTTGCACTTTAGGGGGTAGGTGCCCTTTTTGACCCGGTCAGCGTAATCCTTCATGATCTGGGCTGATCTGTCTGTAGAGCCTCCATCGGCTACTATATACTCGATTTTAAAGTTACCTTCTTGGCCAAGGACGCTATTCATAGTCCTTTCCAAAAAATCTGCCTGGTTGAAGGATGGGGTAACGATTGAAAATGTAACTGTTTTACGCATGCTTCTCCTGCTTAATTCGTTCTCTCCAGTCGTTCATTACATCGGCCAGAGTTTGCTCAAGTGGAATAATCGGCTCCCAGCCAGTAATATTCTTAACCTTGGATGAGTCGCCGTAATTAATAGGCATATCAGAAGGGCGCATCCTTTCCGGATCCTGCTCAACACGGATATCAATAGTAGTGTGCTTCAGTAATCCATCTAAAATCTCCTGCCCGCTAAGCCCCCGACCGCTACAGACGTTATAGATTTCGCCCGGCTTACCTTTTTTTATCAAAAGCTCATAGGCGCGCACTATATCGCGCACATCGGTAAAGTCCCGCTTGGAGTCTAGGTTCCCAACCTTGAGGACTCCGCCACCCTTGCTCTCTAAGCGAGCAATCTGGCATGCTAGGTCTGGCACCAAGAACCCGGGCTGCTGTCCTGGGCCTGTATGATTAAAGGCTCGGCTGATAATAGAGTTAATACCCCGGTGCCGGTAATAGTTAGACAGGCCCTCTTGACTAAACTTAGCGACAGCATAGGGTGTAGTGAGATCCACGGGAGCATCCTCTGCTAAAGGCAGTTTGTCGGCCGGGGCATTACCATAGATATGGCCGGTACTCACAACCAGTATAGTGGGCTTAAGTTTGAGTTCTAGGCACGCCTCGAAAATATTAATCTGCATATGCAGAGAGTCGTCAATTGCTTTAGCGGGCTCTTTGAAAGAGAGGGCTGGCGAGCTATAGGCCGCCAAGTGATAGATAACATCCGGGTTTATCTTATTGATAGCCCGTTTGACCTGGTTATAATCCAATAAATCCACAGGAAGAAGCCCGGGGCCCTCCTCCGAGAGGGTAGCACCGTAGGTGGTTTCCTTGCTTCCAATAAGACTTATTAGATGACGGCCGACAAATCCGGCAGCGCCAGTTATTAATACATTCATAGGGATTTTTGGTACCTTCGTAAGGCGAGTAAGCTCATAAAATTGTACCACACCCAGAAGCAACTCAGGAAAACCCCTAATATCCCGTCACGGTAGCCCCTATGGCCGACCAGGCAGCTCCAGAATTCGATCGGTGCAGTTGCTAAGAGTCTTAGCCAGCTGAATCTTTCACCTCTAATGTACCTGGCTTCACCTTCCAGCTTCAGGTAGCGGCGATGCTTGTCGAAGAAGGAGCTCCAATCGCTTATCCAATAGTGGTTTAGGAAGTTACCCTTCTGCTTCGGGATTTCATATACCTCATAGCCAGGCTTAAGGGTGAAGAATTCAGAGTGCACCTGGGGGTTTATCTCCGCTCGCTCGCGATGCATTATTAGGCGCTTCCGTTTTTTTAGACCGCCCCAAACTGTACCCCGCAGAAATCTACCTTTTACAAAGTTGCGCAGCGGTACCCGGATAATGCCAACCGTTTTGGGGTTCTCTTGAATAATTTTTTTAATATTAGCTGCCAGGGGCGGGGAGATCTCTTCATCGGGGTCGGTAATTAGCAGCCAATCGTGCTTGGCTTGCTTTACTGCTTTTGCCCTTGCCATCTCGCCAATGGGAACCCAGGGGTGGTTTATGACCTTGGCCCCCATTTGCCCTGCAATAGCCGCAGAAGTATCACCGGAATCGAGATCGACTACTATTTTTTCATCACAAAAATCAACCGATTCTAGGCATCGCCTAAGCATTTTTGCTTCGTTATAGCAGACAACAATTACTGAGATAGGTAATTTCATAAACCGGCTTCAGCCTTTTCTGACGAAGAAAACATTTCCACCATCTTCCCATTCGATGGCCTCTTTTTGAATTTCAAAACCCTGCTGCCTGAGCCATTCACGCAGCTCCTTATACAGTGGTCCATTTTCGTAATTTTCGACTAAGCTGATCTCAGTGTAGATAGCCTTAACAGTTTTCAAAGTTTCTTTAGAGGCCTTCAGGACAGAAAGCTCTAAACCTTGCAAATCAAGCCATAAAAAATCAACTTGGCTTATGCCATTATTTTTAACCCAATCATCTAGTGTAATGGTTTTTATTTTGATTTTTTGCTCAAATTTCACATCAGGATGTATCTTCAGGTGCTCTTTTGGCTTGAGCAGGGAGCTTGAACCGTCCGAACGACCACTGCTCACAAAAATATCGGCTTCGCCATTCTGGCTTGCTAGCGCAAGTTCGTGTGTCTTAATGTTCTGGTGGGATTGAGTGTTTTTAACCAGCTGTTTGTAGATAGAGGGTACTGGCTCAAAAGCATGTATTTCTCCTTTATGAAATACATTTGCCAGCTCAACGGTATCTACTCCAATATGTGCCCCAGCCTCAACAATTACAGGCTGAGAGGGCAAAAATCGCTTCATATATTTCTTGGTAACTATTCCGCGCTCACCTTTGAATAATTTAATGATCCTATCTTTAATACGTTTCATTTTTTTCCTTATTTACCAATTCATAAATCTTTACTGTCTGCCTTGCCATTGCTTCAGGCGTAAATTTCCTAACCTGATCGAAGCCCAGCTTAGCCAGGCGCTGTCTAAGGCTCTCGTCATTTAACAATCTAATCATAGCATCCGTTATTTCTGATTCTTTGGCAGGATCAAAATAGAGGGCTGCTTGGCCGCCCACCTCGGGCAGAGATGTCGTATTAGAGCAGGCCACAGGGCAGCCACTGGCCATGGCTTCCACTATAGGTATACCGAACCCCTCAAATAAAGAGGGGAAGATTAAGGCCGTGGCTCCCCGATATAAATCCGGCAACTGTTTTTCTGAAACATGGCCTAGAAAATCTATACGCCCCCCCAAGCCTAAGCTTTTAATCTGGCTTGCGATCGCTTCATCTTGTGATTGGACGGTTCCGGTTAGCTTAAGTCTGACACTGGCGTTCTGCTTAGCCACCGCAGCAAAGGCATTAATAAGCCGGCTGTGGTTTTTATGTTGCCACCTGCCTGCGGGGTAGAAAAAATAAGGGTACTCGGACTTTACTGGCTTGGCTCCAGAGGTGAATATATCCTTATTAAAGGTCAAGTATATAGTTGTAATTTTCTCGGCTGGAATATTATATTTTTCTACCAAACCTTTTTTGGTGTAATTTGAGATGCTGATGATGTGATCGGCCTCCATAGCAGAAGGCTTATATGATAATCTGCGGTGCACCAGCTCAGCTTCGTCGAAAAACTCGGGAAAATACTCTTGTTGAAGGTCTGCAAAGGTTAAAACTTTTTTCTTTTTTATCCCCTGGGGATGAATCGTAGTGAAGGGAAAGTGAAGTAAATCTACTGGTTCATTGGCAAAAAAGCGCCTAAGTCCTTGGTCTCTCCTGTAGTTGGGTCTGCCCCATACTCTCGGGTCTAAATAGCCCCACCAGTCTAATTTTGATTGTGGGCGTACAAGCGTAAAATTCCCAGGCAAATCTATTTTTTTATCATAAACTTCCGGCAGGTATAGAGTGTAGCTGTTTTCTTTATCATACTCACCCAAAAATTTAATTAAATTTAGGAAAAGGATTTCTAAGCCGCCAATCCGGCCGGGCTGTGCATTTGGCCCAACAATACCGATTTTCATGATTTTTTTCCTGTTTCTATTATCTTCTTAACATACCCTTTAAGCAGCTCATTAAACTTTTCGGGGGACTGTTCTTTAGTCGTATGCCGCCAAACTGCCTGGGAGCGTTTAGCCAGACCCTGCGGATCCATGCCGGAAAGCTTTTTAACCAGCCCGGTGATTTTTGCGGGCTCTATATCATTTACCACAAAGCCATACTGCCCCGTCCACACTCCTGCTTGCGGAGTAACTACAGGAATTAAGCCTTCTGCCATACAGTCTGCTACCGAGCCGGGGCTTCCCTCTGCGCAAGAGGGTAGTATGACAAAAGCAGACTTTTTAACTAGCTCACTAAACCGTTTTCCGCCCAGGTCGACTACTCCTTCGTAGTGAATATTGGGTGCGGTAAGAGGGTAATTTATCTTAAACTCAGGCGTAAGGGAGGTACAGATATACAAATGCTGTTCGAGGCCGTTGAAGGCATCTACCAGTAGATCCAAGCCCTTGTGAAGATTCCCCCCACCAGCGAAAAAGAGAAAGTTATTCCGCGCTTGCTCAAAATTTTTACTTTGCCAAGATCGGTTTATAGGGTAAGCTCCAATCTCCAGATTATAAACCCTAGGAAAGCCTCGGTAAGTATCCTTAATGTCTTTTGTACCGAGAGTAATAATGCCATCAGCTGTCCGGCATATCTTCTCCTCCGAGTCGGTTACCTGCCGATCTGGCTCTAATCTAGTTTTATGCCGCTTAAAGAAGTAGCTTGCCCTCTTTTTAGCGGCCTGGTTGTGGAACTTCCAATAACTACCGGTAGAAAAATAAATCAGTTTACCCTCAGGCTTCTTGGCCGCCAGCAAGGCCGTTGTGTTCTTGCCGCCGTGACCTATTACCAGGTCATATTTCTTCCTAGGCCTCCAAGTGGTGTCATCCCAATTGATAACGTCTACTTCATACCCTAACTGATTGAGAATCTTAACCCAAGCTAAAGCGATACCATGATTGCTAAAATGCTTAGGCTGTCGGCCTAACATGCTTTCATTTATTGGGAAGGTTACATAGGAGAGCAAGGCTTTTTTAGCCTCTCCTTTCGCTAGAAACTTACGAAAGCCAACTACGTATGATTGCCGACTGTCAGTAAGTTTACGGCTGGCTAGGGAGCGTATTCGACCAAGTAGGCTCATGATTTCTTTTTGGGGTAGAGGACAGGAAGCAGCACTAAGCTGTCGGGTTCTTCCTTTTTGCTGATAGTGTATGGTCCATCCGGTTGGCCATTTACGAAGTACCACTCAACTTTAGCGGCATGTTTACGCAAGATTTCATCTAGCTCATTCTGCTTCCATTCCCGTAAGTGCCAATAGTTTGCAGGCGTGCCATCTGAGTTGGTGGTTTCTGGCCGTCGATTAGGTGTGGCAAAGACTACAGCTTTTTTAGTAACCCTTAGAAGCTCCTCAGTGAATGCATCGTAATCTTCTACATGCTCAATCACGTCTATACTGACAGTTACATCGAACTCCTTATCGCGGTAGGGGAGGTTGTACCCGTCATAGACTTTCAAATCTTTAAGCTTGGGATTTCTTTTCTTAAGGAAGTCACGGCAGTAATCGATCGCTTTCTGATCCACATCTACTCCAGACACCTGCCCGGCCTTTATGGCCATTATTGTGGTTCCGTATCCGAGGCCGCAACCGACATCAAGCACCTTGTCACCCTCTTTTATCAACTTGTTTAAGATAAAAAAGTACGATTCTTTTTGCCTAGGGACTTCCATAGGATTATCCAGCACACTATAGTCTTCTGGCTTAGGGCTAACGCCTGCCTGTCCGGCGGACAGCAGGATATTCCGAATTTTCTTTAGTAACCTTTTCATTTTTCCTTTGTAATACTCCATTCCACTTTATCACTAATATACCCGTAATATTGTCCACCAAAATACGTGCCTCTTATATCTTCAGTATCAGGCTCAACTGTCAAAATCAAATCATTAACTTCATGGTGCATTGCCCTGCCAGGGGATTGGAGACTGATGCGCAGATTATAATTGCCGGGGTTTAGGTGAAAGCGGTCGAATTTAATTTCTACATGATACCTGCCGACTGTTTTCGGTATGATTTTGCTTGAGTGATCGCTATCGGTAGTACAGTAAATAGTTTCGTATTCATTCGACTGAACCTCTACTATTAATAGCGCATCCTTAAGAGGCTGGTTTACCGCATAATCCATGGCTACCGACCACGTCTCGCCGGCCTTTACAGTTGAGGTCTGTTTGCCAGTAGAACCAAGCAGCTTGATTTCGCTGAATTGGGCATCTTTGTGCTTATCAACCTTAAACTTATAGGCCGCCTTGGCGTGCTGTTGGTACCCAATGTACTCGTTGCTGACCTGGGTCGGGTTGCCCTCACTTTTAATTCTTCCTTTCTCCAGCAAAATAACCCGACTGCAGAGCTGGCGAACGGTTTCCATATTGTGGCTTACAAACAGCACAGTGCGCCCTTTGCTAGAGACATCCTTCATTTTACCCAAGCATTTCTTTTGGAATTCGGCATCACCAACCGCCAGCACTTCATCTACAATCAGTATATCTGGCTCAAGGTGGGCTGCTACAGCGAAGGCCAGCCGCACATACATACCAGACGAGTAGAACTTTACCGGCGTATCCAAAAACTGTTCAATTTCCGAGAAGGCGACGATTTCATGAAACTTATTATTAATCTCTTTTCGGCTCATTCCCAGAATTGAACCGTTAAAGTAAATGTTTTCCCGGCCGGTCAGCTCTGGGTGAAAACCGGTGCCCACCTCTAGCAAGCTAGCTACTTTTCCACGCATTACAGCTTGCCCGCTCGTCGGATCAACGATCTTAGAGAGAATTTTAAGAAGCGTCGATTTACCAGAACCATTACGTCCGATAATTCCTACTACTTCACCCGGCTGCACTTCGAAGCTAAGGCCGTTCAAAGCCCAAAACTTTTCTTTCTCGGCTGTTTTACCCGCCAAAGCCCGGAGCGGTTTTTTGGCAAAGTTCACCATTGCATCACGAAAGGTCTCATACTCAGCGGTCTGGTGTGAGATTTGGTACATTTTGGCGAGTTTTTTAACCTCAACTGCTGGCTGGCTCATATTATATCCGCAAACTTTCTTTCTTGAGATTTAAAGTACAGCAGCCCAATTATAAAGATAACTAGACAGCTGACTATGGAGATAGCAAGGTAAGCCCAGTTCAATGTGCCCTCATGGAGTAGTCCATGGCGTATGGCAGTAATGACTCCTGTCATTGGGTTAAGATACAGCACCCATTGGAAGCGCTCTGGCACCATACTCACTGGATAGATGACAGGCGTTAAGAACAGCATGGTCTGGATGAAAAACGGCAGAGCCTGGCGCACATCACGGTATTTAACATTCAGGGTGGCTAAAAACAGGCCGGCGCCGGAAGCGGTAATAAAGGTCACCAGGATCATCGGCAGGAATAGAATCAAACCAAGTCCCCCAGGAACGATTTTAAAGTACGCCATTAGGCCTACAAAAATAATAGATGCAAAAAAGAAATCTATCAGTGCTACTAGAGTTGAAGCCAGGGGGGCAATAATACGGGGGAAATATATTTTAGTCACCACACCTTGGTTATTTACTAAAGAGTTGCTGGCTTGATCCAAGGCTTTTGAAAAAAACTGCCAAAATAAAAGGCCGGAATAGGAAAATATAGCATAAGGGACTGATTCCGAACCAATACCGGCCACTTTATTAAAGAATAAGGTAAAAATGACCATGGTAATAAAAGGCTGAAAGATTGCCCAGGCAGCCCCTATAACAGTCTGCTTATAGCGCACCTTAATATCGCGCCATGCAAAAAAGTAAAAGAGCTCTTTATACTGCCAAAGCTCCTTTAGGTCTATCGAGAGGTTCTTCTGTGGTTTTATTACTGTTTCGCTCATTGTCCTATCTGGCCCTTATCTGAAAATAACAGTTAGCAATTATAGCTAAAAAACTACTTAGAGGCAACGCTTAAGGCCATCTTCTAGGGGGGTGAAATCACGCCCCAAGAGTTGCTTCATCTTCGTAATGTCTGGTTGCCGCCTGGGCATATCCCCCTCCTTTAAGGGCGGCACATGTACTACCTTAGACTTTGATCCGGTTACCTTAATAATTGCTTTAGCCAGATCGTTCATGCTTATTTCCGCGTCGCTGCCGATATTCACAACGTCATTGACTACCGATCCTTCTTCGTCAAAAGTTTTCAGGCAGGCATCGACATTGTCATTCACATAGCAAAAAGTTCTGGTCTGCTTGCCGTCACCGTAAATAGTAATATCTTGGTTGCGCTTTGCTGCCTCGATAAACTTTGAAATTACAAAGTCTGGCCTCTGGTTCGGCCCGTAAGTATTAAAAAACCGGAATATGGTGTAATCCAAGCCATATTCCTGCTGGTAGGACTTTAGAAATGCCTCACCGACATTTTTAACCACCGCATAAGGCAGTCGGGAGTTTAGGGGGGTTGTTTCCTCGTGTTGCGGGTAGGTAATAGATTCTCCATATACCTCAGAGGAGGAGGCATAAAATATTTTTTTCACACCTGAATCTTTAGACAGGTTCAAAATATTTTCTATACCGTCGATGTCGCGCAACACCCAAACCGGGTGCTCTAAAGTCCTGTCTACGCCCACCACGGCGGCGTAGTGGAAGACGTAATCTATTCTATGTTTCAAAAAAATCTTAATAACCTCGGACAGCATGTTAACATCACAGTCGAAAAAAACTATGTTTTTCTTTTTCGGTATGTTTCGCTTGCGGCCGGTCGAAAGATCGTCAGCGATAATCACGAGGTTGTTGGGGTCAGCGGCTAACTTGGCGGCTATATGGCTGCCAATAAAGCCCGCACCACCAGTTACCAGTATGTTACTCATGCACACTATCTTACTAATTTTGGTTAAGTTTGTATAATGGTCGTATGTCTTCAAAGCTAAAACCGTTAACATTTCGCGTGCAGAGGGTGCTGAATCGATTCTTCCCACCAAAAGTCGATGAGGTTAAACCGGGAGAAAAGCTGTTTATTTCGGCCAGTGCTAGTGTGAAATCGGGTCAGGATGCCGAACGGCTGATAAAGCGAAAAAACGACACCAGGTATTTAAAGAAAGACAAAGGCATCGTTAAAGTTGACCGCCGCAGGTGGCACGAGGCACAAACCTACGAGGAAAAGACCTGGATGGTTTATAACTCAGGAGCAAGCGACGACCGCAACCTAGATCATCTGAACGGCTTTGATGGCTATAAGGCTATTGAGGGTAAAAAGTTTAATTCTGCAATAGAGCTAGGCTGTGGCCCTTTTACAAACCTAAGGCTGATTCTGCCCAAAATAAAAGTGGGGCAAATTGATCTGCTTGACCCTTTACTGGAAAGCTACCTACTCCATCCGTACTGCACCTACAAGAGCGGAGAATTGGATGGCTATAAGGTCAAAACAGTAGCAAAGCCTATAGAGGAATTTGAACCCACCAAAAAGTATGACCTGGTAGTAATAATTAATGTCTTGGAGCACTGTTTTGATACAGACCAAATATTTAAAAAAATATTGGATATGCTGAAGCCTGGAGCGGTTTTAGTATTTGAGGATAAGCTCTACTCTGCCCAGCACATTAAGCCGCAGGAGCTTTACGACGCTGGTCACCCTCTGCGCATTAGACAGGAAGTAATTAAAGAATTCCTGCACTCTAACTTCAAAAAACAGTACGAAAGGATTTTGGTAGAGAAGTCTGCCGATGAGCCGGACTCGATTTACTTTATAGGCACTAAAAAGTGACGCAGACAAGCAAGCCTCTGAGTGTAGTCGTTGCTTATCGCGGTATTCCCCATGCAAGGGGTTGGGCCACCGGCGCCAGTTTGGCCCGGGCTTTCCGTCGGCTTGGACATGAGGTGTTTGAGTACGGCAATTACTACCTTACCCCTGAACCCCTCCAGGAGGGGGATGCGCCAAAGGAGCCTGATCTTCTGGTTTTTACTGAGTGCAATGATGAAGACAGGCCGTACTATGAGTTAAAAAAAATGAAAGCCGGAGCTAGGGTTTATTGGGACTTCGATATCGATAACGGCCGCTGGGATATTACCAGCAAACTAATTAATAAAGTCGGTTTCGATGTTATTTTTCATGCTAACAAGCGCTACAATGAAAAACTCCAGAAACTGGCCAAAAGCAAAGCGGTTTTTCTGCCCTATGCTTACGATGATGAGCATTTTTTCCCTGATTCCAAGATTAAAAAAACTGTGGATGCTGGATTGGTTGGCACACCTTATGACGCCCGCCGGGAATATGCCACTCGCCTTAAAGAGCTAGGGGTTGATCTGCAGTTTATCAGTGGGGTTTACCGGGAGGACCTAAGAAAAGCGATTAACGGTCTTAAAATCCATTTAAATCTAAATATTTTTGGCCCCGGCGGCGACGGCCTTTTGGTGGGGCGGGTATGGGAAACGATTGGCTGCGGCACGTTCCTGCTCAACCAGCGCAAGGATTTCATAGAAGACTTCTTCGAGGACGGCAAACATCTGGTGCTATTCGATAACGAACAAGATTGCACAGAGAAAATTAAATATTACCTAAAAAATGACAAAGAGCGTGAAAAAATTGCCCGTCAGGGGTGGGAGCATGGCCAAAAACACCATACCTACATGGCTCGCGCCAAAACTATAATAAAAGAGGCCGGCCTAGAAACTTAGTGGTTTTCCCTATACCACTTAATTGTCTTTTTCAAACCTTCTTCAAAAGGGGTCTTTGATTTAAAGCCAAATTCACGCTCGGCCCGGGTGGTATCTAGCTTGCGCCGCGGCTGGCCGTTAGGCTTGGACTTATCCCATGTGATTTTACCCTTAAACCCTGTTTCTTTTGCGATTATCTCTATTAAATCTTTCATCGAGATTTCAAATGCTGAACCTAAGTTTACTGGGTCACTTTTGTCATACTTTTCAGCCGCTAGCAGAATGCCCTCAACCGCATCATCCACGTATAGGAATTCACGGGTAGGGGAGCCGTCGCCCCAGCCTACAATTTCATCATCTCCAGCCTCTATCGCGTCTACGCATTTTTTAATCAAAGCCGGGATTACGTGCGAACTGGCCGGGTTAAAGTTATCTCTTGGCCCATACAAGTTTACCGGCAACAGGAATATGGAGTTGTATCCGTACTCTTCACGGTAGCCCTGGCTTTGCACCAGCATCATTTTTTTAGCCAGGCCATAAGGCGCGTTGGTTTCTTCGGGGTAGCCATTCCAGAGATCATCTTCTTTGAATGGAATAGGTGCAAACTTGGGGTAGGCGCAAACGGTCCCTAATGCTACGAATTTAGGGATTTTATTCAAATAAGCGTGGTGGATGAGCTGGGTGCCCATCATTAGATTGTCATACATAAAAGAACCGGGGTGCTCACGGTTGGCACCAATGCCGCCGACTTTGGCCGCGAGGTGAATAACCATATCGCAAGGGTGGTCTGCATACATTTTCTTAATCTGGTCTTCGTGAACAAGATCGTAATCGGCATGAGATGGAGCAATTACTTCCGCCCCACCAGCCTTAAGTTTTTCTACGACATGCGAGCCTAGGAAGCCGCTGCCTCCCGTTACCAAAACCTTTTTACCTTGCCAAAATGCCATAGAAAACCTACTCAATAATAGCTTTAGATTATATATTATTTAACCGTTATCGGGAAGAACTGCCCCACATCTTCATTTAGCCAAGTTAGGCTCTCAGCAACTAAGTTAAAGTACTCACGATAGATACCTCCACCAGCCGGAACAGTAATCGGGAACTCAAAGGTACCAGATTGACCTGGTGCTACACTGGCTTCATTCATGACCGCTGGCCGGGTAGAGGGGCGAATCCAAGCTCCGGTGCTGAACCGACTAATCCTTTCCAGCGGATGGGCTGTGCCGATCCTGAGCGGGTAATTTCCGGCTTTAAGCCAAGTGGCCGTGCCGATATTATTCGCCTCCACCACCAGCCAAGCTGTATCTCCCGGGTTCATATTGCTTAGATCTTTCGAGGTGTTTTTAGCGCTATCGGTGTAGGCGGCCTGGGACTTCCAGCTCCAGGCGTACTTGTCTTTAACAGTAATGGCAAAGAATTGCCCGACGTTTTCATTCATCCAGGTGAGGTTTTCTGCTAGCAAGTTGAAGTTTTCCGCGTATCTACCGCCTCCAGCCGGCACCGTAATAGGGAACTCAAAGGTAGCAACTCCGCCCGGAGCTACGCTGGCTTCTGTCATAGAGGCTGGCCGCGAGGTCTTGATCCACGCTCCGGTAGCAAAGCGGCTGCCACGTTCAAGCGGCCCAGCGGTACCTATTCTTACGGGATTACTCCCACTGTTAAACCATGTTTTATTACCGATATTGTTTGCCTTGACTACCAACCAAGCTGTTTGGCCGGGGCTCATATTACTTAAATCTACCGCTGCAAGCTTGGTGCTATCGGTGTAAGCAGCCTGGGAGTTCCAACTCCAGGAATAGGTCGGTTTGGCCACATTAACCGTTATCGTGGTCCCTCCACCAAACCATTCCTGCCCACTGCTCGAAGGCGCAAAAGACTCTTGATAGGCCCCTGTTAAGGCAGGGGCTTCTAGGGTGAAGGTAAATGTGCCGGTCTGCCCCGGTGCTACTGAAGCTTCATTGAGCGTGTCGGCAGTGGTGCAGTTTTCCCAAGATGAATCATTACAGAACGGGCTTACTCTGCCGCCTGGGCTGGTTCTTAGTTTAACGGCTCCGGTTCCGCTGTTCGTCCAGGTAGAAGTGCCGTTATTTACAAAGCTCAAGGTCACTTGCCGGGATTCACCTGAAGCAATGTTTTCGCTTGAGTTTCCAGGGCTTGTGGCAAAATAGGCAGCCGGCACATTTACATTATTGGTAATTACCTGGTTGAACCAGCTAAACCCTTCTGCTACCAGCGAGTAGGTTTCGGCGTAGTTGCCAGGCTGGTGCGGAGCGGTAATGCTGAAATTAAAGGTAGCGTTAGCTCCAGGAGATACTAGCTCTTCGTTTTGGCGCGATAATCTGTTGGTGCTTGGCCAGCTGCCATTAGCAAATGGGCTTGTTCTGCCAAGCGGTTGGGAAGTGCCTAATTTCATAGGGAACCTGGCGTCTCTATACCAGATGATGTTGCTATCGTTACGGATAGTAATGGTACCGGTAGAGGTTTGGTTCATTGCCATGGTAGTAGGGTAGTTAGAGCCAACCACGGTTCCGGCCAAGGTCGGCTCGGTAACGGTAATGTTCCAGTGCAGGCCAATATTATTCATCCAACCTATACCATGCACTAGCGGGCTAAAGTACTCTCGGTAAAAACCGGGCTGCCTGGGTGCCTGGATAACTATCGTAAACGAGCCGTTTTCGCCCGGGGCTACACTGGGCTGGTTGAGGGTTGAGGTTGTGACAGAGTTTAGCCAGGCATCGGATTCGAACGCGCTTGCTCTGGCATCAGGGTTACTGGTAGCAATTCTTATCGGGTTGGGGCCGGTATTGCTCCATGTGGTATTGCCTGTATTCCTGGCCGTTACTACTAGAGTGGCCTTGGTGCCAGCCGGCAGGTTATTTAGATCTTTATCGGCGGTTTGGCTGACCCAAGCCCACTGGTATTCCGGTATATGAGTTGTGCCGAACCATAGCGTGAAGTAGTTATAAAAATTTCTATTGCCGTATGAGCTGCAGTTATCACCTGTACCAAACCCAGCATCAAGCGAGGCTTGGTTTGGCCGATAGGGAGTATAAGAATAAAGCGCGGCTGTGGCGCGGCCTTCAATATTCACACTGGAAGTACCGCAGGCACTGTTTGGATGCCATTTTATGGTATTAACGCCAGGGCGGAAGGGTATAAACCATCCTGGACTCTGGTCGTAAAAGCCCCTTAAGTGCCGGGTGCCTTGATTGACCTGGTTCGTGAAGCCGTAATATTGGGAGTCACACGGTGCTCCATCCGGACAGCCCATGCCCATAGCTGTACGATATTGCCATGGCTCCGGCCAGGTATCCTTGATAAGACCGTTTTCTTTCTGCAGGGTTACTAGTATTACTCGAGGGTTGATGTTGTAGGTCTGGGCAGTATCATAAATAATCTGGGCTGCGCTGCGCCCCCCCTCTTGGTAGTCTTTTAGGCAGGTGTATCCCGACCGGCAAGTAGTAACCTGGCTGTTTAGAAAGTTCTGAATGTCCTGGGCTGACATGGTATTTTTATCGGTGAATATTGGGTCGTCGATAATGCGTCCAGCGTTGAACCCGGCTTGCGCACTCTGCGGAAACAGCAAGAAACCAGTCGCTATAA